>NZ_JBVVQU010000032.1:28584-77232 GCF_055811555.1 Mesorhizobium sp. WSM4813 | reverse complement strand
GCTCCGAATCATCGAAGCCCCATGGAATCAGATCAACCGCAATCCCTAAAGTGCGTTAACCCGAGTTCGTAGCCCTGCACCCACCCGCCTTTGGCTTGCACCCCGCCCCACCTTCCGCTATAGAGCCGCCACCCGCGTAGACACCCTTGGAGGCAACGCGGCGGAAGGCTGTCCGGCCTGCGTGATCCCAAAATAGATTTTGGACCAGATCATGTAAGGCCATGACGGCTTTCGACGTTTACGGTCCAGGCATCTCGCCGGCCGCGAACGCTCCAGAACAACGCGAAAGGAAATGCCATGAGCCAAGATACTTACGAGCTCAAGGCCGAAGCGCGCGAACAGGTCGGTAAGGGGTCCGCCCGTGCAGTTCGCCGCAACGGTAAAGTGCCTGCAGTAATTTACGGCGACAAGCAGCCTCCCCTGGCAATTGCGCTGACCTACAAGGACATCTACTACAAGATCCATGGCGGCGGGTTCCTGACCACGATCGCCACGATCGATGTCGACGGCAAGAAGATCCAGGTCCTGCCTAAGGACTACCAGCTCGACCCGGTCAGGGATTTCCCGGTCCATGTCGACTTCCTGCGCATCGGCAAGGACACCGAAGTCAATGTCGACGTGCCGGTCCACTTCATCAACGAGGACAAGTCGCCCGGCATCAAGCGCGGCGGCGTGCTCAACATCGTGCGTCATGAAGTCGAGTTCCACTGCCCGGCCAATGCGATCCCGGAATTCATCACCGTCGATCTCACCGGCACCGATATCGGCGATTCGATCCACATCTCGGCGGTCAAGCTGCCGGTCGGCGTCAAGCCGGTGATCTCCGACCGCGACTTCACCGTCGCGACCATTGCCGGCTCCTCGGCGATGAAGCCGGAGGCGGAAGAGACGGTCGAAGCGGCTGAACCCGAAGCGGCGGCTCCTGCCGACGAAGAGAAGTAATCCCTTTCCGCCTAGTGTGACGAATCCGAAATTCGCATCACCTTGGAGCAGCGCACTGGGCGAATTTCGGATTCTAAGGCCACACTAGCAACCATGGGTTCTAGTGTGGTTTTTGGATTTGAAGTTCCTGAACGCTGATGCCGTCAAAGCAACAGGAACTTCAAATCCACCACACTAGAGGTGACGAT
The DNA here is from genome assembly GCF_055811555.1 of Mesorhizobium sp. WSM4813. Lineage (NCBI taxonomy): Bacteria > Pseudomonadati > Pseudomonadota > Alphaproteobacteria > Hyphomicrobiales > Phyllobacteriaceae > Mesorhizobium > Mesorhizobium sp. WSM4813. Next base: position 76,102 of record NZ_JBVVQU010000032.1, on the reverse strand, counting down.
GCTGCTGTTTGCAGGCCTCGGCAATCCGGGCGCGAAATACGCCAACAACCGGCACAATGTCGGCTTCATGACGGCGGACGCAATCGCCCGCCGCCATTCCTTTTCGCCCTGGTCGAAAAAGTTCCAGGGCCTGATCGCCGAAGGCACGCTTGCCGGCGAAAAGATCATCCTGATCAAGCCGCAGACCTTCATGAACAATTCAGGCCAGTCGATCGGCGAAGCGCTGCGCTTTTACAAGCTCGGCCCCTCGGCGCTGACGGTCTTCTATGACGAGATCGACCTTGCCGCCGGCAAGGTGCGGGTCAAGGTCGGTGGCGGTTCCGGCGGCCACAACGGTATCCGCTCGCTCGACCAGCATGTCGGCAAGGATTTCCGCCGCGTGCGCATTGGCGTCGGCCACCCCGGCATCAAGGAAATGGTGCATGGTCATGTGCTTGGCGATTTCGCCAAAAGCGACCGCGAGTGGCTGGACGTGCTGCTCGACACCATTGCCGACGATGCTGGACTGCTTGCCAAGGGCGACGACAATGCCTTCATGAATCGCGTGACGCTGGCCCTGCGCGACAAGCTCACGCCGACAGGCGACGACGACCGCCCGCCACCCAAGGCGTCAAAAGCACAAAGCCACGTTCGCCAGGCGCGGCCGCAGCAGCCGGCGGTCAAGCTGCCCGAAACCGGCCCGATGGCCGCCATGCTGAAGAAGCTGTTTGGCGGCAAGGAGTGAGCTTCCGCGTGAACGGAGCCGGAGGGCTTGACGTTCGTCACCCCTTTCGCCCATAGCCCTCATCAAATTTCGATTTCCCGATAGGACCGGACAAAAATGGGTTTCAAATGCGGCATCGTTGGCTTGCCCAATGTCGGCAAGTCGACGCTTTTCAACGCGCTGACCAGGACGGCGGCGGCGCAGGCCGCCAACTACCCGTTCTGCACCATCGAACCGAATACCGGCGAGGTGGCGGTGCCCGACCCCCGCCTGCAGAAGATCGCGGCGATCGGCAGGTCGAAGGAGATCATCCCGACCCGCATTTCGTTCGTCGATATCGCCGGCCTGGTGCGCGGCGCTTCGAAGGGCGAAGGACTGGGCAACCAGTTCCTGGCCAATATCCGCGAGGTCGACGCCATCGTCCATGTGCTGCGTTGCTTCGAGGATGACGACATCACCCATGTCGAGGGCCGCATCGATCCCGTCGCCGACGCCGAGACCGTCGAGACCGAGCTGATGCTGGCCGATCTCGACAGCCTCGAGCGCCGCATCGTGCAGTTCCGCAAGCGCGCCTCCGGCAAGGACAAGGAGGCGCTGACCGTGCTTCCGATGATGGAAGCCGCTCTCGAACTCCTGCAGGCCGGCAAGCCAGCCCGCATCCTGCTCAAAGATATCTCCGCGGAGGATCTGCGCATCCTGCAGGGGCTGAACCTGCTGACGTCGCACCCCGTGCTCTATGTCTGCAATGTAGCCGAGGCCGACGCTGCCACCGGCAACGCGCACACCAAAGCGGTCGAGCAGATGGCTGCCGCGCAAGGCGCCCGCACCGTGGTGATTTCCGCGGCGATCGAAGCCGAGGTCGCGCAGCTCAGCGACGAAGAGGAAATGGAATTCCTGGCAACGCTGGGCCTCGATGAGCCTGGCTTGAACAAGGTGATCCGCGCCGGCTACGAGCTGCTGCAGCTCATCACCTATTTCACAGTCGGGCCGAAGGAGACACGCGCCTGGACCGTGCACAAGGGCGCCAAGGCGCCACAGGCGGCAGGCGTCATCCACACCGATTTCGAGCGCGGCTTCATCCGCGCCCAGACCATCGCCTATAACGACTTCGTCACGCTGGGCGGCGAAGTGGCGGCCAAGGAAGCCGGCAAGGCGCGCGACGAAGGCAAGGAGTATGTCGTCCAAGACGGCGACATCATGCTGTTCAAGTTCAACACCTGAGCTGACTGACGGCGCGTCGGAAACCCTCATGGGCGCCGGCGCGATCACAGCCTCGTGCACTCCGCACGGGCCGTTTCCGCGCGGCTTGACGGCCCGCAATGCCCGGTCTAAGGGGCGTCTGCACCGGCCCGTGCTTTCGTCGAGAGCGCCTGTCCCGTGCAATCCGAAACGACGCGCCCGCTCGAACCTATCCTTTTGGCGTCAGCAAGGGAGACCCGGCGATGATCAAGGCATTCGTCGTGGACAATGATCGCCTGCGCCTCGCCGACGATCTCTTGCAAAACAGCGACAAGATCGTCTGGGCCGATCTTCTGAACCCGACAAAGGAGGAGGAAGCGACCATCGAGGCCTGGCTCGGTGTTGCCATTCCGACGCGCGAGGAGATGGAGGAGATCGAGATTTCCAGCCGCCTTTACGTCGAGGACGGCGCCTATTTCATGACCGCCATTCTGCCGGCCCAGACCGAGGCCGACGATCCCCTGATGTCGCCGGTCACCTTCGTGCTGGCCGGCAACAGGCTGATCACCGTGCGCTATCACGAACCGAAGGCCTTCAAGACCTTTCCGCTGCGCGCCGAGAAGGTGGCGACCGGCTGCACCAGCGGCGACACCATCCTGATCGGCCTGCTGGAGGCGATCGTCGACCGCCTCGCCGACATTCTGGAGCGCGCCGGCCGCGACATCGAGACGATCTCGCGCGACATCTTCCAGGCAAGCTCGACCAAGGCTTCCAAACGCAACCGCGATTTTCAGGAATTGCTGAAGGCCATCGGCCGCAAGGAGGACATTGCCTCCTCGATCCGCGACAGCCTGATATCGCTGCAGCGGCTCGCCGGCTTCCTCACCCACGCCTCAACCCAGACCAAGATGAGCAAGGACATCCGCGCGCGCATCAAGACCTTGTCGCGCGATGTGCTGTCGCTCGCCGACCACGCCACCTTCCTGTCGCAGAAGATCAACTTCCTGCTCGACGCGACGCTCGGCATGATCTCGATCGAGCAGAACGCCATCATCAAGATCTTCTCCGTCGCCGCGGTCATCTTCCTGCCGCCGACGCTGGTGGCGTCGATATACGGCATGAATTTCAATGTCATGCCCGAGCTGAACTGGCATTTCGGTTACCCCTTCGCCATCGGCTTGATGATCCTATCGGCGATCCTGCCCTTCTGGTATTTCCGCCGCCGCGGCTGGTTGTAGGGCCTTCGGAGCTTCTATTCCGTTGGGCGTTATGGCCTGGCGCATCAGAAATTACTTGACCAAATTGCGCCCCGCCTGCATCCGGGAACCCCGATCCGTGGCGATCGTACAACCTTGAACCGGATTCCAGACCATGACCGGAAAGAATTCCAGACCATGACCGGAAAGACTTGGGCCTATGAGGATTTCGTCGAGGGCGCCTCGCTCGACCTCGGCACGAAGCTGGTGAGTGCGGCCGAGATCATCGAATTCGCGCAAGAGTTCGATGCGCAGCCGATGCATCTCGACGAGGCGGCGGGCAAGGCCAGCATCCTTGGCGGGCTGGCGGCCTCCGGCTGGCACACCTGCGCGATGTTCATGCGCATGCTGTGCGATGCCTTCCTGCTGGACTCGACCTCGCAAGGCGCCCCCGGCGTCGACCAGGTCCGGTGGAAGAAGCCGGTGCTGGCCGGCGACATCTTGAGCGGCAACACCACCGTCCTTGCCAAGCGCCTGTCCAGGTCCAAGCCCCAACTCGGCCTCGTCACCATGCGCAGCGAGCTTTTCAATCAGCGTGGCGAAGGCGTCTTCGAACTCGAGAACACCGTCATGTTCCTCGCCCGTGATGCCGCACAGGGCCCCTCATGACTTTGGACGAGTTCTTCTGCATCGGCCTCACCGTCACCCTTGGGTCGCATACATTCGAACCCGAGGCGATCAAGGCGTTCGCCAGGAAATACGATCCGCAGATATTCCATCTCGACGAAGAGGCGGCGAAGAAAAGCGTGTTCGGCGGCCTGTGCGCCTCGGGCTGGCACACCGCTGCAACCTGGATGAAATTGAACCTAGAGACCGGCGTGGAGGCCGAGGGCGCCCGCTGGGCCGGCGCTGGGCCGGCGCCCGAATTCGGCCCCTCGCCCGGCTTCAAGAACCTCAAATGGCTGAAGCCCGTCTATGCCGGAGAAACCGTGACCTTCACCCGCACCGCGCTTGCCCATCGCCCCATCATGTCACGGCCGGGCTGGCGGCTGCTGACGCTGCGCTCGGAAGCCTTCGATTCGACCGGCGACAAGGTCATCGAGTTCGAAAGCGCTGTGCTGGTGAAGATGGGGTAATTTCTTCCTTAGGAAGAGCTGCCCCTCTCAATGCCCTTCAAATCCGATCAGCGTCCTGACTGGCACGCCGAGCGCTTCGAGCTTCTCGCGGCCGCCGAGGTCCGGCAGGTCGATGACGAAGCAGGCGGCGAGGATGTCGGCGCCGATCTGCCGCAACAGCTGGACCGCCGCCGCCGCGGTGCCGCCGGTGGCGATCAGGTCGTCGACCAGGATCACCTTCTCACCCGGAGATACGCCATCCCTGTGCATCTCCATCTCGTCCAGCCCGTACTCAAGGCTGTAGGCGACGCGCACCGTCTCGTAAGGCAGCTTGCCCTTCTTGCGGATCGGCACGAAGCCGGCCGAGAGCTGATGGGCGACGGCGCCGCCAAGGATGAAACCGCGCGCCTCGATGCCGGCGATCTTGTCGACTTTCTGGCCGGCATAGGGATGCACCAGCTCGTCGATGGCGCGGCGGAAGGCGCGCGCATTGCTCAGCAGGGTGGTGATGTCGCGAAACAGGATGCCCGGCTTGGGATAGTCCGGAATGGTGCGGATCGCGGCAAGCAGCGTGTCTTCGAGCGAAGGTTTCATGGGGCGGCTCTCCGGGCATTCGTCCGATTCGACATAAAGACGGGAAAAGGAACTCCGGCCGATCGTAACCCGGCGCGGCCGGCGACGGCTACCGCGATGTGGCGCCTGGAAGAAAATTGTCCGGCAAAGGACCGAGCCAGCGGTCTTTGGAGGCGTCCTTCGGAAATACAAAAAGGCGCCTTTCGACGCCCTTTCGATTTGGTGGCTTTGCGTAGCTCAGTGCGCCACGCCGGCCCACACCTTGCGCTTGGTCAGATAGACCAGCGCGCCGAACAGCAACAGGAAAACCAGCACGCGAAAGCCGGTCTTCTTGCGGGCTTCAAGATGCGGCTCGGCCGCCCACATCAGGAACGCCGACACGTCGCGGGAATACTGGTCGACCGTCTGCGGCGCGCCGTCGTCATAGGTCACTTGATCGTCTGAAAGCGGATTAGGCATCTTCAGCGACACGCCCGCAATGAAGTAGGGATTGTAGTGCGTGCCTTCCGGTATCTCCATGCCCGCCGGCGGCTGCTCGTCATAGCCGGTCAGCAGCGAGTGGATATAGTCGGGACCGCCCTGGGCGTATTGCGTGAAGATGTCGAAGACGAAACGCGGAAAGCCGCGCTCAACGCCGCGCGCCTTGGCCAGCAGCGACATGTCGGGCGGGGCAGCCCCGCCATTGGCGGCCGCTGCTGCCTGATCGTTGGGGAACGGCGCCGGGAAATAGTCTGACGGTATGCCGGGACGATCGAACATGTCGCCGGCATCGTTGGGACCATCATTGATCGTGTACTCGGCGGCCAGCGCCTTGACCTGCGCTTCCGAATAGCCAAGGTCTTCCAGCGTGCGGAACGCCACCAACTTCATCGAATGGCAGGCCGCGCAGACTTCTTTGTAGACCTTCAGCCCGCGCTGCAACTGCGCCTTGTCGTAGGTGCCGAACGGCCCGGCGAAGCTCCAGTCCATCTCCTTCGGCTCGTGTATCGGGAAATGCGTCGGCGCGGCTTCGTTGTGCGCCTCCTCCTGGGCGGTCGCCCCGGTGGTCGCGGCCGCTGTGCCTGCCAACACAAGGCCGAGCAGCGCCAGCGAGGTGAGAATCGTCTTCATACCAAATCCCCTTGAGATTCTCTGCCGCGCCGTCGTCTCGAGCGTGATCTTTTCCGAAAACCGGTCTCCACTTTTCGGCAACATGCTCAGCTCTTGGTTTCCGGTGCGGCTGTCGCGCGAGCCGGATGCCCGCCACCGCCATGCTTGTTCTTCTCGAGCACCGCCTCGGTGATCGAATTCGGCAACCGCCGCGGAGTCTCGATCAGGCCAAGCACCGGCAGCGCGACCAAGAAGAAGGCGAAATAGAACAATGTCGCCATCTGCGCCATGAACACGTAGCTGCCTTCGGCCGGTTGCGAACCCAGCCAGCCAAGCAGGACGGCATCGATCACGAACAGCCAGAAGAACAGCTTGTACCAGGGCCGGTAGACCGCCGAGCGCACCTTCGAGGTGTCGAGCCACGGCACCAGGAACAGCATTGCGATGGAACCGAACATCGCCAGCACGCCACCGAGCTTGGAGTTGATCGGCCCGATATTGAAGGTGATGGCGCGCAGGATCGCATAGAACGGCAGGAAGTACCATTCCGGCACGATATGCGCAGGCGTCTTCAGCGGGTCGGCGACGACATAGTTGTCCGGGTGACCGAGAAAGTTCGGCAGGTAGAAGACGAAATAGGCGAAGATGAACAGGAACACGAGCATCCCGAACGCGTCCTTGATGGTCGCGTAAGGGGTGAAGGCGACGGTATCGGTTTTCGACTTGACCTCGATGCCGGTCGGGTTCGACTGGCCGACCACATGCAGCGCCCATATATGCAGCACGACGACGCCGGCGATCATGAACGGCAGAAGATAGTGCAATGAAAAGAACCGATTAAGCGTCGGGTTATCGACAGCGAAGCCGCCGAGCAGAAGCTGCTGGATCCATTCGCCGACCAGCGGAATGGCGCTGAAGAAGCCGGTGATGACGGTCGCGCCCCAGAACGACATCTGCCCCCAGGGCAGCACATAGCCCATGAAGCCTGTCGCCATCATCAGGAGGTAGATGATGCAGCCGAGGATCCACAGAAGCTCACGCGGCGCCTTGTAGGAACCGTAGTAAAGGCCGCGGAAGATGTGGATGTAGACCGCGACGAAGAAGAAGGATGCGCCGTTGGAATGGAGGTAGCGCAACAGCCAGCCCGAATTGACGTCGCGCATGATCTTTTCGACCGAATCGAAGGCGAGAGTGCTGTCCGCCGCATAATGCATGGCCAGCACGATGCCGGTCAGCATCTGCGCCGTCAGCATGAGCGCCAGGATGCCGCCGAAGGTCCACGCATAGTTGAGGTTGCGCGGCACCGGATAGGCGACGAAGCTGTCATAAACCAGCCGCGGCAGCGGCATGCGGGCGTCGAACCAGCGTCCGATACCGGTCTTGGGCGTATAGGTCGAGTGTCCCTCGCTCATCGAAATATCCCTTAGCCTTAGCCGATACGGATCTTGGTGTCGGAAATGAACTGGAACACCGGCACCGACATGTTCTCCGGCGCCGGCCCGCCGCGGACGCGGCCAGCGGTGTCGTATGTCGAACCGTGGCACGGGCAGAACCAGCCGCCGAACTCGCCTTCCTGGCCGAGCGGAATGCAGCCGAGATGGGTGCAGACCTGAACCATCACTATCCAGGCCTCCTTGCCCGGCATGGTGCGGTTGGCATCCGTCGCCGGTGCATCGGCCGGCAAATTGGCATTGCGGGCGAGCGGATCCTTGAGCTCGGCCAGATTGACCGCCTCGCCGTCCTTCATCTCTTCTTCGGTGCGGTTGCGCACCACCACCGGCTTGCCGCGCCATTTCACGACAAGCGACATTCCGGGTGTCAGCGAGGAGACGTCGACCTCGACCGAGGCCAGCGCCAGCGTCGAGGCATCCGGGCGCATCTGGTCGATGAACGGCCAGGCGACGGCACCCGCGCCGACCACCGCGGCCATGCCCGTGGCGACGTAGAGAAAATCACGACGGTTGGGATCCTGGATGTCGGTTGCGCTCACGGGTGCCTGATCCTTTCGCCTCTTCCGTGCCGGTGGCCGAGGCTTGTTCCCCGCTCTTTCACGCCAACCCGACAGCGCATGGCGAACAGGCTAGCGAATTCCTCCGGCAATTGGCCTTCGGTTTATGCGTGAAGCCCGTTTTTGTCCAGACGGGTGAAGGCACAAGGGCAGATTGTCGCGGGGACGCAATTCGACGGCGGACGGCGTGGCGACGAAGACGGCGAAACCACAGGAAAACAATGGCAAAACCGGCGCCGGTGTTTGCCTCGACAGAAGACCCAGCCTCGGTCTATCCTCGGCTCATGACGCACGTCATCGACCGCGACAAATGGGCCAGGGCGTCCGACCGCTGGCCCGACCATTGGCAAGGCGAACTGCAGTGCGGCGCCTACGGCTCCAAAAGCTGTCTGATCTTCAACTATCTGCCGGAGATCGGCGGCGGCCCACGGCTGCACATGCATCCCTATTGCGAGATCTTCATCATCCGCACTGGCGCCGGGCTGTTCACCGTCGGCGACCGGCAGATCGAGGCGTCGGCCGGCCAGATCCTGATCGTGCCGCCGAACACGCCGCATAAATTCACCAATCTCGGCCCAGGCCCGCTGGAGACCACAGACATCCACGAAAACGGCAGCTTCATCACCGAATGGCTGGAGTAGACAACGCGCCGAAAGTCCGCGTCAGCGAAAAGCGGGAACCGGTTTTCGGGAAAGATCATGGCCAAAAAAATAGTGGTGAAAATCTGACGCTTGGTACCCGAGGTTAGACAACGGCCTCTTGGCGCCAGGTGATCCACCGGCGCGGTTGACGCGCAGCAAAGGCTTTCGCTGATCGGAGGGACCGGTCCGATCCCACGACTAGTCCATCCTTCGGTCCAAGTGCGAACACAGAACCTTTGCAACATTATGGTTCTGATGCGTAGTCGCAGTAATGGAAGGTGGCGAGATAGCCGGGGAGTGCGCGCATGAACTCCTGTTGATGGGTCCAAGCTCTGCACTCGACCATGGAGGTCATAGGTTTCACGTGGGGGAGCCTGATTAGCTCCCCCTGGTTGGTCAGAAGGATTGTGACAGCGATAGCGGTGGACATGGCCCAGTCATCCATCGACTTAAGGCTGGCGACATCATAACCGCCGGGGTTGGGACGGACGTCGTCTGAGGCAGCCTCGTTGACATGGTTAGGGCCGCTGAGTTTCGCGGTGCGGGAATCCGCTTTTGCGGCCGTTTGCGCCACCAAAAGAAGAGCGAAAGCGATGATGAGCTTGGTGCTTTTCATGTTATCCTCCTTCCAATCCGGTGTTGTTGGGATCACTTGGAAGTGACGACCGAATTGGCTGCGCCAGGAAGCGCGCCAGGAAGGTGAAATGTCCCGAAAGACTCCTGAAATTGACCCGAAATCTGCTGAGACGATCACGTTTCGCGGTTTTGTCTTCCTGCCGAAAAGCAAAGAACTCCGAACCGTCGAAGGCAAATCGGTCAATCTTCGCAGCCAGTCCGCCGAGGTGCTTTCCGTGCTCGCGGCGGGACCGGGCGAAATCGTGTCCAAGGATGCGCTGATGCAGGCGGTTTGGCCCGACACCTTCGTGACGGACGACAGCCTCACGCAATGCATTGCCGTTATTCGCCGCGCGTTGGAGGACGACGAGCACGGGATCGTGGAAACCGTCCCAAAGAGAGGTTACCGACTGAACGCCGATCCATCGGACGCGGCGGACTCAAATGCCGCAGCCGGCGCGGCACGTGCCAAGACACGATTCTCGCAGCGCGGTTTTATTCTTGCTGCAATCGTTCTCATTGCGGCAGCGATCGGCGCGTATTTCGGCGTGGAAACATGGCAAGCCGCTCCAGTTCGTTCGAGCGACATGCCGAGGATTGCGGTCCTTCCTTTCGAGGACTTCAGTGCTGGTGCGGATCAGGGATATCTCAGCGACGCCGTCGCCGAGGGGATCATCACCGAGCTTGCACGGAGCGAGACTTATGCCGTCATCGCCCGGAACTCGAGCTTCAGGTACCGCGACCAGCCGGTCGACGCCAGGCAGATTGGAGATGAGCTCGGCGTCGACTACCTGCTCGAAGGCAGCCAGCAGAAGATCGGAGTCCGGCTGAAAGTGACCGCCCAGTTGCTGAATGCGCGTGACGGATCGCATCTCTGGGCCAACACCTACAACCGGGAGATTGGCGATCTTTTCGCCGTCCAGGAGGAAATCATCCGCACGCTTGCCGATCGGGTCGGGCGCAGGATCCAGCGCCCCCTGCCGAAGAGCACTGCTGCACAGGTCAGCGCGCTCCACTATCACCTGATGGCGATTGCCGAGATGCGCAGCAGTGCTTTCACTGCCGCGGGGAACCAACTGGTGCGGCAGTTGAGCCTCAAGGCGATCGAAGCGGATCCAAACGCCCAGTTCGGCTATATCGGGCTGGCCTGGTCCTATCGCCATGATGTGACATTTCGGGTGGCACGAGCAGGAACATAACCGAGACAAGGCCTTGAAGCGTGGCGCCGAGTACGCCGACAAGGCAATCCTGCTCGCTCCCGACGATGCCGAGGCACATCATATCCGCGCCCGCATCCATACCGAAGCCGGAGAGATCGAGCAGGCCCTTGCACAGTTCGATCAGGCAATTGCGCTGAATCCCAGCAATTCAAGCATCCTTCACGGCAGTACGGACCCGCTGCTGTATATTGGCCGCATCGACGAAGCGACCGATCGGATCGAACAGGCCAAGGGCATCGATCCTTTTCACTCTGATTTGCTCCACTGGCAGATGGGCTGGGCACTGTGGGAAAAGAACGATTGCCGCGCTGCGCTGGCGGCGATGCGGAAAATGTCTAGAATCCCGACAGGCGCACACCGAATGCTTGCGGGGATCCACGCTTGTCTGGGAAACGAGCGGGAGGCAAAGGAAGCGCTAGCGGTTTTCCTCCAGGATTCGCCCGGCGAATCGATCAGCAAGGAACGCAGGGAGTGGGAGAAGATATGGACCGCGCCCGGAAGCCTCGACCGCTGGATCGAACACATGCGGATCGCGGGGTTGCCGGAGTGACGGCTGACCGTATGCGACCACCCGGCAGAAGACCGATTGGCCGCTAAACCTTTGAAGTCTTAAGGGCGTATAAGCGCTGATTGCGCTCAATGTTGGATCGTCTTCGCAAGAAAGATTGAGTGCGGGAAAGTCAGCAATTGGGCCGCCTTGCACCATAGTGCACTCGCACCCGAACTTCTTGAACGGGTCGAAATCGGTATTTCGTCTTCGGTACCAAGCGTCAGATTTTTACCACTGGTATCTATTTCGCGCCGAGCCTAGCCAGCACGGCCTTGGGAATGTTGTATTCCCGGATCACCGCGTCGTGCTTGCGCAAACCGCACAATTCGCGCTGGATGAAATAGGCGTGGACGGCCTCGGCCGCGGCCTTGAGCAGCCGGGCACGTTGTTCGCCTTCATCGCCATGTTCACGCAACCTCGCCAGCGTTTCATCCACGCGTCGGCCGGCGCGGCCGAGCGCCGCCGCCTTTTCGCCGAGGATTTCATGGCCGAGCAGGTCGAGCGCGCTCTCCTGCGTCCCCGATCGTCCGAAATTCGATGGCATTCGCACCGACATGGTCCACTCCGGTTTTTGCTGAAATCTGGCCCTACTCCGCCGGCCGCGTCTCCTCCAGCACGCTCTCCTCGTTGAACAGGAAGCCGCCGGACTGCCGCTTCCACAGCCGCGCATAGAGCCCGTCGAGCGCCACCAGTTCGTCATGCGTGCCTTGCTCGACGATGCGGCCGCCGTCGAGCACCACCAGACGATCGAGTGCAGCGATGGTCGACAGCCGGTGCGCGATGGCGATGACCGTTTTGTTCTCCATCAGCATCGCCAGATTTTCCTGGATGGCCGCTTCGATATCGGAATCAAGCGCCGACGTCGCCTCGTCGAGTATCAGGATCGGCGCGTCCTTTAGGAAGACGCGGGCGATCGCCACGCGCTGGCGCTGGCCGCCAGACAATTTCACGCCGCGTTCGCCGACAAAGGCCTCGTAGCCCTGGCGCTCGCGATTGTCGCGCAAGTCGAGGATGAAGTCGTGCGCCTCGGCCTTCTTCGCGGCCGCGATCACCTCGGCGTCGGTCGCTTCCGGCATACCGAGCTTGATGTTGTCGCGAAGCGAGCGGTGGAAAAGCGCAGTATCCTGGCTGACAACGCCGATATTGGCGCGCAGCGAATCCTGCGTCACCTTTGAAACATCCTGGCCGTCGATAGTGATCTTGCCGCCCTCTACGTCGTAGAGGCGCAGGATCAGATTGGCCAGTGTCGTCTTGCCGGCGCCGGACGGACCGACCAGTCCGACCTTCTCGCCCGGCCGCACGACAAGGTCGATGCCGTTGAGCACGCCGAATCCCTTGCCGTAGTGGAACTCGACTTTTTTCACATCGATCCGGCCGCCGGTCACGACAAGCTCCCTGGCGTCGGGTGCGTCGGTCAGGCCGAGCGGCTGCGAGATCAGCGCCTTGGAGTTTTCCAGCACGCCGAGATTCCGCAGGATGCCGTTGAGCTGCATCATCAGCCGGCCGAGCAGCATGTTGAGCCGAAGCACCAGCGACAGCGTGAAGGCGACGGCGCCGACCGTGGTCGAGCCTTCGACCCAGAGATAGACGGCAAAACAGGCGATCGCGGTGATCATGATCCCCGACAGCGTCGTCAGCGCCATGCGCACGCCGGTCAGCCGGCGGGTGAACGGGCGCAGCGCGTCGAGATAGATATCGAAGCCGCTCCTGATGTAGCGGTCGTCGCCGTCGGCGGAGAACAGCTTCAGCGTCTGCACGTTCGAATAGGAATCCACGATGCGGCCGGTGATCATCGAACCGGCCTCGGCGGTTGCCTCGGCGTGTTTGCGGATCGCCGGCAGATAGCGCTTGGCGAGCCAGCCGAAGGCGGTGATCCAGATCACCACCAGCACCGCCAGCCGCAAGTCGAGACCGGCGACCAGCACCAGCGTCGTCACCGTGTAGACGACCATGAACCAGACGACCCCGATGAAGCTTTCCATCAAATCGCCGGTCGCCTGGCCGGCCTGCCAGACCTTGGTTGCAATGCGGCCGGCGAAATCGTTCTGGAAGAAGTCGTAGGACTGCCGCGAGACATGGCGGTGCGCCTGCCAGCGCACCAGATTGTAGAAGCCGGGGGTGATCGTCTGCTCGTCGACCAGCGCCGCCAGGCCGACGACTATGGTGCGGAGGACCAGCACCACGGCGGCCATGAAGACAAGTTCGGGACCGGCGGCAGTCCACAGCGCGTGCCAGCTGCGCTCGCCGGGGAGCTGGTCGAGAATGTCGACCAGCCTGCCGACGAAGTAGAACAGCCCGGCCTCGACCAGCGGCGCAATGCCGCCGATGACCAGCATGGCGAAGAAAGCGACCTTCGCCTGGCCGACATAGTGCCAGAGGAAACCGCTGACGCTGACCGGTGGCCGAAGATTCGCAGGCTCCCTGAACGGATAGACCCAGTTCTCGAACCAGCGATAGACGGCAATCATCATTCGGCGGCCATCATTCTGCTGCCATCACTCTGCTGCTTGACCCCTAGCGATGGCATCGTTGGCGGCGGCACCGTCGTCGAGCAGGAAGCCGCCCGACTGGCGCTGCCAAAGCTGCGCATAGAGCCCGCCGCTGGCGACGAGTTCCTCATGCGAACCATCCTCGATGACGCGGCCCTTGTCCATGACGACGAGCCGGTCCATCGCCGCGATGGTCGAGAGCCGGTGCGCGATGGCGATGACGGTCTTGCCTTGCATGAGCTTGTAAAGGTTCTCCTGGATCGCCGCCTCGGCCTCCGAATCGAGCGCGGACGTCGCCTCGTCGAGAATGAGGATCGGCGCGTCCTTCAGCATAACGCGGGCAATGGCGATGCGTTGCCGCTGGCCACCGGACAATTTGACGCCGCGATCGCCGACATGCGCATCGAAACCGGTGCGGCCACTGGCGTCCGAAAGCCTTGATATGAAATCAAGTGCCTCGGCGCGGCGTGCTGCCTCGACCAGCATCTCGTTGCTGGCGTCCGGCCGGCCATAAAGGATGTTCTCGCGCACCGAACGATGCAGCAGCGAGGTGTCCTGCGTGACCATGGCGATCTGGGCGCGCAGCGAATCCTGCGTCACCGCCGCTATTTCCTGGCCATCGATCAGGATCTTGCCGTTTTCAAGGTCGTAGAAGCGCAACAGAAGGTTGACCAGCGTCGACTTGCCGGCGCCCGAGCGGCCGACGATGCCGACCTTTTCGCCCGGCTTCACCGTCAGCGACAGGTTTTCGATCATGCCTTTCTGCTTGCCGTAGTGGAAGCGGATGTCCTCGAAACGGATCTCGCCCTTGGTGACGACAATGTCCTTGGCGCCAGGCCTGTCTTCGACGACACGCGGCAGCGAGATCGAGCTGATGCCGTCCTGCACCGTGCCGATATTCTCGAACAGGGTGGACATCTCCCACATGATCCATTGCGACATGCCCCAGAGCCGAAGAACGAGGCCGATGACCAGAGCGACGGCACCGATCGTCACTACCTGGCCGAGCCACAGCCACAGCGAGATCGCGGTGACCGAAAACAACAGCAGCGAGTTCAGGACGTAGAGCAGGCCGTAGAGCTGCGTCACCAGCCGCATCGACCGGTAGACCGTATCGAGAAAGCCGGCCATGCCTTCCCGGGCGAAGGACGCTTCGCGCCGCGCATGGGAGAACAGCTTGACCGTCTGGATGTTGGAGTAGCTGTCGACGACGCGGCCGGTCATGGTCGAGCGCGCGTTGGCCTGCTCCTCGCCAACCTTGCCCAATCGCGGGATGAAATAGCGCAGGAGCAAGACATAGCCGGCCAACCAGACGGCAAGCGGTGCCGCCAGCCGCCAGTCGGCCGAGCCGACGATGAACAGCATGCCGAGGAAGTAGACCACGACATAGTTGAGCACGTCGATGAGCTTGATGACGCATTCGCGCACGGCGAGCGCGGTCTGCATCAACTTGGTCGCGATGCGCCCGGCGAACTCGTCCTGATAGAAGGCCATCGACTGCTTGAGCAGGTAGCGATGCACCTGCCAGCGGATACGCATCGGATAGTTCCCCATCAGCGTCTGCTGATTGAGGAGCGCATGGAACCAGACCGTCGCCGGCAGTGCGAAGACCACGATGAAAGCCATGCCGGCGAGTTTCCAGCCTTCGGTCTGCAGGAACGTCTCGCGGTTCTGCGCCGACAGCCAGTCGACGATCCGGCCCATGAAGCCGAACATCCAGACCTCGGCAAGGGCGATAGCCGTCACCAGCATCGCATCGACAGCGATGTAGGGCCAGGCGCCGCGCGTATAGTGCACGCAGAAGGCGATCAGCGTCTTCGGCGGCTCGACCGGCTCCTCGGCAGGGAACGGATCGAGCCTTGTTTCAAACCAGCGGAACATTGTCTTGGTACTCATGTGCTTGTTTTCGCTCACGCGGCGCGGAGCGCGTGGCATCCTTGGAGCGCGTAGCGTCAAAGACCGGCGTCCCGGAATCACCCGGGCCGCCGGTCCTGCTTCGCGCAATATAGGATGTCGCGGGCTTTTCGCCGACAGGCTCGCTTGACGATCCTGACAACGCCGTGTCGACGACCCGAAGTTTCGCGCCGGTTTTTGTGCCGGGGCGGATCAGCCTGATGATCCGGCGCACCAGCGACGGCCGGCTGTGATCGGGAACCGCGCGCGAGAAATCGACGTCCGGCAGCATGCCGCGATGCGGGCGCCGACGGGTCTCGGCGTGAGCCGCAGACGAATAGGTTTCGCCGATCAAAAGCGCTGAGGTCGCCATCCTGCGCTCGTGCAGGCTTCTTGAACCGGGAATTTTGCAGGGATCGAACATCGGTTCGTCCTCCATGTGAAAATACGGAAAAAAGTCCGGCCTGTTCGCGGGCGAATGGCCGGCGAAAGGCAAGGCCAGCGAAGGCCGGGATTGACCAGGGGCGTGTCCAGGTGGGGCGTTCAGCCCCTTCGACAGCTTGAAAAACATCGCAGGATTCCTTCGAAGACCGAAAAAGGTTTCGGCGAAGAATCGGTGCGATCGAAGTCTAAAGCGTCAGGAGAATCGTCGTACCGAAACCGCCGGCAGGCTGGTAAGCCCACAAGAGGGGCGCTGGATGTACATGATCATCATGAATTCCCCTCCATCGGTTCGGGTTGACAATGCCCGGCGTATAACCGACTTCGCAGAAAATGACCACCCGCCGGTCCAGCAATTTCCAAAACCGCGAACCTGCTGTGGCCGATCTGCCACTTACTAGAAGGATGCGGAAATGAACAACCGTCTCCGCATCGCGCTCTACCAGCCGGATATCGCCGGCAACACCGGGACAATCCTGCGCTTTGCGGCTTGCCTCGGTCTCGACGTCGACATCATCGACCCGGCCGGCTTCCCGCTCTCCGACCGGGCGCTGAAACGGGCCGGCATGGATTATCTCGAAATGGCGGCTCTGACCCGGCATGTCGACTGGCACGCCTTCGAGAACTGGCGCAGAGGCGAAGCGCGGCGGCTGGTGCTGCTGTCGACCAGAGCCGCGACCGCCTACACCGATTTCGCCTTCACCGACGCCGACATTCTTTTGTTCGGCCGTGAATCCGCAGGCGTGCCGGATCCTGTCCACAAGGCGGCGGATGCGCGACTGATCATCCCGATGCAGCCGGGCGCGCGCAGTCTCAACGTCGCGCTTTCCGTGGCCATGGTGGCCGGCGAGGCGATCCGGCAGCTCGGATAGCATTCGCAGACCGTCGGTGGGCGCAGCGAACACTGCCGCTTTCTGGCCCCCGGCTGCTTCCTGCCCAATGACCGCGCCCTTTCTGGTCATTCTCACCCAGGCGCACATCGCCTTCTCCTGCGGTTTGCATGTCCAGGGTTTCTTCGTTACAAGCTCAACTTAACTTGAGGTCAAGCGGAAAATTCGAATGGCGGTGACGGAACTGACGGTCGGCCAGGTGGCCACGCGCAGCGGGGTGGCGGTATCGGCGCTGCATTTCTACGAGGCGCGCGGACTGATCCGCAGCCACCGCACATCAGGCAATCAGCGGCGCTACAGCCGCGACGTGCTGAGGCGTGTGGCGATCATCAGGATCGCGCAGGAGGTCGGCATCTCGCTGGCCGAGATCGGTGCCGCACTTGAATCGCTGCCTGAAGGCCGCACGCCGACGCGCGAGGACTGGAACCTGCTTTCAACGGCCTGGCGCGACCAGCTCGATCAAAAGATTGCCCAGCTGAAGAAGCTGCGCGACGGGCTGACCGACTGCATCGGCTGCGGCTGCATGTCGATCGACAAGTGCCCGCTGCGGAACAAGGAAGACCGATTGAGCGCCCAGGGCCCAGGAGCAAGGCGGCTGTTGGTCGCTCGTTAATCCGCTGCCGGCAATCGCCTGATGGTGAACTCGATGACGTCGCCTGGCCGCTCGAACCAGCTTTCGATCTCGGTCCAGTAGGCCTGCTTGGGAAAGCGCTCGAACCACTCCTTCGCCTTAAGCCGCGCATCGGAGCGCGGCAGGACGAAGGTCTCGCGCAGGAACCCGTCGCGCGGCATGCGCGCGCGCTCGGCGCGCGAACGGTCGAGCCTCTTCTTCAGGCCATCCAGCGGCGGTCTTGCCGGGGTGCGCACGAAAGAACTCCATTCACACTTGACCCTTGCACCTAAGAGATTAGGGATCGCGGCCGGAAAAGACGAGTCATTTGTCGGGGTACGCGCCCCCACAATGGAGACAGCATTTGCAACGACCCGAAATACCGGCGGGGCTGCCGGCCGACATCGAACAGAAGAAGATGAAGGCGCGGCTGTGGTTCGAGACGTTGCGCGAGCGCATCTGCGTCGCCTTCGAGCAGATCGAGCAGGATCTGCAGGGGCCGCAGGCCTCATGGTCGCCCGGCCGCTTCGAAAAGACGCCGTGGGAGCGTGACACCGGCAAGGGCGGCGGCGGCATCATGTCGATGATGCACGGCCGCGTCTTCGAGAAGGTTGGCGTCCACACCTCCACCGTCTATGGCGAGTTCTCGCCGGAGTTCAGGAAGCAGATGCCGGGCGCCGAGAAAGACCCGCGCTTCTGGGCGAGCGGCATTTCGCTGATCGCCCATCCGTGGAACCCCAACGTGCCGGCCGTGCACATGAACACCCGCATGGTCGTCACCTCGCGCCAGTGGTTCGGCGGCGGCGCCGACCTGACCCCGGTGCTCGACCGTCGCCGCAGCCAGGACGACCCGGACACGGTTGCCTTCCACCGGGCCATGCGATTCGCCTGCGAGAAGAACGCTGGCGTCGCCGACCACGCGAAATTCAAGGCCTGGTGCGACGAGTATTTCTATCTGCCGCACCGCGACGAACCGCGCGGCACCGGCGGCATCTTCTTCGATTGGCTGCATTCGGGTGAGGACAAAGGCGGCTGGAACGCCGATTTCAACTTCGTCCAGGATGTCGGGCGATCTTTTCTCGTCGTCTACGGCCATCTGGTGCAGGCCAATTTCAACGACAACTGGACCGACGGCGACCGCGAAGAGCAGCTCATCCGCCGTGGCCGCTATGTCGAATTCAACTTGCTTCACGATCGCGGCACCATCTTCGGACTGAAGACCGGCGGCAACGTCGCTTCGATTCTGTCCAGCCTGCCGCCGGAAGTGAAATGGCCGTAAAATCTCGGTGAGTCGGACGTGAGCCGCAATGAGGTCCAAATCGTTTGATTTTGGCGGCGAATGTGGCGCGAAGAATATCTTTTTCGTCTAATATCCACTTGAAAAAACAGGACTATTTTTCGTTCCGGGCCGGGAAACGCCGGCGGTTCATCCTCCCTAGAACCGCGACCCGACGCGACCGGACGGCCTATAATTGAGTGGGGCACCCTCCCAAAATGGTGCCCTCATTTTCCAGGAGAGCATGCCATGCGCAAGCTTATTATGTCGGTTGCGGCTGCTGCCGTTCTTGCCTCTGGTGGCGCTGCCTTTGCAGCGGTCAAGCACACCACGGGCACTGTCAAAACCTATGATGGAACGGCCATGAGCCTTGTTCTGGATAACGGATCTACCTTTACGCTGCCCAAGGCCTTCAAGAATCCTGGCCTGAAGCCCGGCGAAAAGGTCCGCGTTTCGTGGGACATGAGCGGCAAGCACAAAATTGCCGAGGCAGTCAGGATCATGAAGTGATCGCCTGCCCCCTGGAGCCAGACGAGGTCTTGCCCCGAGAGCAAGACACAGTCTTGTCTCCGGGGTAGTGTTAAGAGGGCGGAGCAGCGATGCTCCGCCTTTTTTGGTCTCCGCGGCAACCAAAACCATTCGATCGTGTTATGCTTGCTCCCCCAAGCATGACCCGAAAACCGGACCGGTTTCCGACAGGGATCATGCGTTGATCAAAAGGTGCTGGAGCTTCCGTGTCAGAGCAGATGCGACGCTCCGAGGAGGAAGGGAGAAATCCGATGAAGGAATTCCACTGCGGCTCGCTCGTTCCGGGTTGTGACTGGCACACGCGCGCCGACGAGGAAGCCGAGATCATGCGGCGTGCGGTCGAGCACATGCGTGAGACGCATGGCGAGACGATCATCCGCGAGACGATGATCGAAGCCATCCGTTCGCGCATCGAAAAGCCCCGCGACGCGGCCTGATTTTGCCTAACCTTCGAGTGCTTCTGCGGCGCGCTCGAGGAGTGCGCCGCGATCCAGCGCAAAGCCGGACTCGACCCATTCGTTTTCGAGGTTCTTCAAGGTTGCGCCGAGTTTCGGTCCGGGCGACGCGCCAAGCGTCGTCAGATCGGCGCCCTTGAGCGGAAAGTCGGGCTTTTTCCATTTTCCGGCGAAAGCCAGCAGGCGCGAGAAGCCGCCGGCTTCGAGCAGCGCGTCATTGTCCTCTACGGCGCGGCCTCGAGCCGAAGCGAGCGACAGCCGCAAGCGATCGACAAGGCCCTGATGATCGCCACGATAGAGCCGTTTGGCGAGTTCCGCTTCGGTCGTCTTCGGCTCGACAGGCGCTGTCAGCGCCCACTGCCGCAGACGGCCGGCGTCACTGATGGAGAATCTCAGCCGCTCTGCGAGGGTCTTCAGCCGCGCGGCGTCCGGCGGCACGATCGCTTCCAGCCTGAGCAGCGGGTCCGGCGTCCAGCCCAGATCCTTCTCGGCCCTGGTCAGCGCATGGATCGTATCGATGCCCCATTTCTCACTCTCCGGCAGAACGCTGGTAAGCACGCTGGCCTGGCGCATCCACAGCAAGGCGCGCGATGGATCGGGGGCCGACAGCAGCTTCTTCAACTCGGACCAGACGCGCTCGACCGAGAGTTGGCCAAGCCCCTCCTTGAGCCGGGCGCAAGCCTTCAGCCCTTCCGCATCCGGCCGGCCGTTGCCATACCAGGCGAAGAAGCGGAAAAAGCGCAGGATGCGCAGATAATCCTCGCGGATGCGCGCCTCCGGATCGCCGATGAAGCGCAGCCGGCGCGCCTCGATATCGGCGACGCCGCCGACCAGGTCGACGATCGTGCCGTCGGCCTCCGCATAGAGCGCGTTGATGGTGAAATCGCGCCGTTCCGCATCGGCCTTCCAATCGCGCCCGAACGACACCTTGGCCCGCCGTCCGTCGGTCTCGATGTCGGCACGCAGCGTGGTCACCTCGAACGGCTTCCCGCCGGCGACAATCGTGATGGTGCCGTGCTCGATGCCGGTCGGCACAGCCTTGAAGCCCGCCGCCTCGGCGCGGCGGATGGTTTCATCAGGCATGGTCGTGGTTGCGATATCGACGTCGGCGACCGGTTGGCCGATGAGCGCATTGCGCACCGCGCCGCCGGCGACGCGCGCCTCCTCGCCGCCATCCGCCAGAACCGTCAGCAGGCGCTGCAGGTGCCGTTCGCCGAGCCAGTCGGCTTTGCCCGCGAGCGACACCCGGCCGCTCACGTATAGAGCCTTTCATAAAGCGTGCGGATGATGCCGGCGGTGACGCCCCAGATGCGTTGTCCGTCATAAGGCATCTCGTAAAAGACCCATTCGAGGTCGTTCCACATGCGGCTGTCGCGGCCGTGGTTGGCCGGGTCCATCAGGAAGCGCAGCGGCACTTCGAAAGCGGCGTCGACCTCCTCGGGATTCAGCGTCAGTGAAAAACCCGGCCGCACTATTCCCAGCACCGGGGCGATGCGGTAGCCGCTGCCGGAGACGTAATCGGGCATGCGGCCGATAATCTCGACCCGGTCCGACCCGAGGCCGATCTCCTCGAACGTCTCGCGCAATGCCGCCGCCTCCGGGCTCGGGTCGGTAGGATCGATCGTGCCGCCCGGGAAGGCCACCTGCCCCGAATGGTTGCGCAGGTTTTCCGCCCGTTTGGTCAGCAGAACCGTGGCATCGCGTCCGTGATCGACCACCGGGATCAGCACGGCGGCATCGCGCAGCGCCTTTGCGAGCTTCAAACGCGGATGGCCGGGGTTGAAGCGATGGTCGCCATAATCGTCGGCGGCATGCGCCAGCGGCTGTGCCGCGACGCGGGCGCGAAAATCCGCGGCGGAAAACGGCGCCCCCGTCACTTGGTCCATAGTGTCATCTGGTCCATCGCGTCACCTGGTCCATCATTCGCTATCCGTCATGCGCTCAGCCGCTGCAGTTTTTCGGCCGGCATGATCGGATAGACCGCGCCCCTCGAACGGACGGCAAACATCCTTCTGCCGCCGACCTCGATCTCTTCGCCATGATCGACCAGTTCGTACATGACCGGCCGCGCCACCAGCGCTTCCAGCCGTCCGCGCACCAGCACATAGGGTTTCAGGCCACCGGTCGCATCCTCGTCGACAAAGCGCAGCGGATGCTCCGGACCGGCCTCCACCACATCGCCGACATTGGTGCGGAAGGTGATGACTTGGCCATCGCCGGTCCCGGAAACGTCCATCTCGACGGCGATGAAAGGCGCGTCGACGACGCGGATGCCGACCCTTTCCACCGGCGTTACCAGATAGGTCTTGCCGTCTTCGTCCTTGCGCAGCACGGAGGAAAACAGCTGCACCAGCGGCATGCGGCCGATCGGCGTGCCATGGTAGAACCAGGTGCCGTCCTCTCTGATCTCCATGTCGAGATCGCCGCAAAAAGCCGGATTCCAGCGCTCCACCGGCGCCGGCCCCTTGCCTGCACGCGTTGCGCGGGAGACGAGCGCCTCGAGCCCGCGCGCCTCGGTGGCGGCCGTCAGGTTCTCTTCACGATCGTCGGCGCGTTCTGTCATGGTCACGAAATAGTCACTGTTGTTCCGCTTGTCAGCCTAAGTCTGTGATTTAAGTTCAAAGACAGGCGCCATGCGAGGCCGAATCGCGGCACTCTGCAGCGTCGAAGGTGCAAGCCGGTATTTCCAACGAGAAGGATCGATGCTGCATGAGCGTGATGATCAAGGAAAGCCCGATCAGCGAAAAGGATATGATCGGACAGGCCGAGACGGCGCTGGCCGACATTTCCAGGGTTCGCGATGGCGTCGGCCGCGTCATCTTCGGCCAGGAAAGCGTCGTCGAACGCACCCTGGTGGCGCTGCTGGCCGGCGGCCATGCGCTGCTGGTTGGCGTGCCCGGCCTTGCCAAGACCAAGCTGGTCGAGACGCTCGGCATCGTGCTCGGCCTCGATTCTCGCCGCATCCAGTTCACGCCCGACCTGATGCCGTCCGACATTCTCGGCTCCGAGGTGATGGAGCAGGACGAATTCGGCAAGCGTTCGTTCCGCTTCATCTCCGGGCCGATCTTCGCGCAGCTGCTGATGGCCGACGAGATCAACCGCGCTTCGCCGCGCACCCAGTCGGCCCTGCTGCAGTCGATGCAGGAATACCACGTCACCATTGCCGGTGTCCGCCACGACCTGCCGGCACCCTTCCATGTGCTGGCGACGCAGAACCCGCTGGAGCAGGAGGGCACCTATCCGCTGCCCGAGGCGCAGCTCGACCGCTTCCTGATGCAGGTCGACATCCTCTATCCGGAAATCGAGGCGGAGCGCCGCATCCTTCTGGAGACAACCGGCATCGAGGACGCCAAGGCGCAGAACGTGCTGCAGCCGGCGCGGCTGAAGGAGATCCAGACCCTCATTCGCCGCATGCCGGTGCCGGAAAGCGTCGTCGAGGCGATCCTCCAGCTGGTGCGCTCGGCGCGCCCCGGCCAGGGCAATGCCGAGACCGACAAGCACGTCGCCTGGGGCCCAGGCCCGCGCGCCAGCCAGGCGCTGACGCTGTGCGCCCGCGCCCGCGCCCTTTACGACGGGCGGCTGGCGCCGTCGATCGACGATATCAGAGCGCTCGCTGAGCCGGTGCTGCAGCACCGCATGGCGCTGACCTTTGCCGCCCGTGCCGAGGGCACGACCGTACGCGACGTGGTGGCGAAACTGGCAAAAGGCATCTGATGGCGCGTATAGGCGAGGCCCAGGCACCGGCGGCGACGCGTGACGCGCTCGCCCGCGGCCGGTTGCGGGCTTCGCTGGTGCCGGACCTGCTGGTCGAGGCGCGCCGCATCGTCAACACCGTGATCGCCGGCTGGCACGGCCGCCGCAAGCGCGGCATCGGCGAGAATTTCTGGCAGTTCCGGCCCTATGTCGAAGGCGATTCCTCGCGTGTCGACTGGCGCCGCTCGGCCCGCGACGATCACATCTATGTGCGCGACCGCGAATGGGAGGCCGCCCATACGGTGTGGCTGTGGGCCGACCCCTCGCCTTCCATGCTCTACAAATCGACCGGGGCCACCGTCTCGAAGGAGTCCCGCGCTCTGGTGCTGGCGCTCGCCATGGCTGAGCTTCTGTCGCGCAGCGGCGAGCGCATCGCCTGGCCCGGACTGACCGATCCGTTCACCGCCCGCAACGGCGCCGAACGCATCGCGGCGCAGCTCACCCATGCCGGCGAGCTGCCGGCAAAGCCCGACCTGTCCGCCATCCGTCGCTTCTGCGACATCGTCATCGTCAGCGACTTCCTCGATCCGGTCGAGGACACCATGGCCTGGCTCGACGTGCTCGCCCGCCACGGCGTGCGTGCCCATCTGATCGAGGTCGCCGACCCCGCCGAGGAGAGATTCCCCTATGCCGGCCGTACCGAATTCACCGATCCGGAGACCGGCGACAAGCTGACCGCCGGCCGTGCCGAAACGCTGGGCGATGAATACCGACTGCTTTACATCGCCCGCCGTCAGGAACTGACCGACTGGTGCAAGCGGCTCGGCTGGAGCTTCACCGTCAACCACACCGACCGCCTTGCCTCCGATGCGCTGGTGCGTGTTCACATGGCGATGACCGTCGATGGCAGCTCAGCCGGGAGGATCCGCGCATGAGCTGGCTGCCGCTCTCCTTCGGGGCGCCGATGGTGCTGTGGGGCCTTCTGGCACTGCCGGTGATCTGGTGGCTTTTGCGGTTCACCCCGCCCAAGCCGCAGACCGAGGTCTTTCCGCCGCTGAAGATCCTGGCGCGGGTGCTGAAGCGCGAGGAGACGCCGCAGCAGAGCCCGTGGTGGCTGACGCTGCTCAGGCTGCTGATGGCCGCCCTTATCGTTGCGGCGCTGGCCGAACCTGTATTCAACCCGCGTGAAAGACTGCCGGCCGAGGGGTCTGCCCTAGCGCTGGTCATCGACAATGACTGGGCAAGTGCCGCCGACTGGGGCCAGCGCGTCGCCACGGCCGAACGGCTGATCACCGATGCCAGCTCCAACGGCGTGCCTGTGATCATCGCCTTCACCGCCGAGAAGCCGAATGCCGAGATCGGCCCGTTCGACGCCGCCACCGCGCTCGACCGGCTGCGCGCGGCAAAGCCGCGGCCGATCCCGACCGACCGCCCTGCCGTCTACGCCCGAGTTGCGGCAACCCTGGAGACTTTGCCGGGCGCCAGCGTCGCCGTGCTCGCCGACGGGCTAGCGGCGGAAGGCGATGAGGCCGCCTTCAATACGCTTTTGTCGAAGAACGCCGCCCGTGTGGTCTGGGCCGCCTCCGACCGGACTGGCCTGATCGGCCTGACCGGCGCCGACAACCAGGTGGACGGCTTCGAGCTGACCGCCATCCGCGCGCCGGGCGATCCGGCGCCGGCTCAGGTGACGGCCGGCGCCTTCGACGACAAGGGCCGCCGTATCGCCGACGCCACGCTGACCTTCTCACCGGGCGAATCCACCGCCACCGGCACCATGGCGGTGCCGTTCGAACTGCGCAACGATTTCGCCTCGATCGCGCTCGACGGCCAGCGGCAGGCCGGCGCCGTCCGCGTGCTCGACGAGAATTCCAAGCGCCGCCGCGTCGGGCTGCTGTCGCAGGCCGAAGCCGACCAGGCGCAGCCGCTTTTGTCGCCGCTCTACTACATCCGCCGCGCGCTGCAGCCCTTCGCCGATCTAGCCGAACCGTCGAGCGCCGATCTTGCCGATGCCATCCCCCAGCTCCTCGACCAGAAGCCGGCGATGATCGTCATGGCCGATGTCGGCACCATTCCGGAGCATGTGCGGCAAAGGCTGGTCGACTGGGTCGACAATGGCGGCACGCTAGTACGGTTCGCCGGCTCGCGGCTGGTCGCCGCCGGCAATGACGACGACCTGCTGCCGGTCAGGCTGCGTACCGGCGAGCGTTCGCTCGGCGGCGCGCTGTCGTGGACGACACCGCAGCCGGTTACCGATTTTCCGAAGACCGGTCCCTTCTCCGACCTCGCGCCGCCCGCCGAGGTCACCGTCACCAGGCAGGTGTTGGCCGAGCCGACGCCTGATATCGTCGAGCGCACCTGGGCCACGCTTGCCGACGGCACGCCGCTGGTGACCGGGATGAAGAAGGGCAAGGGCACGCTCGTCCTGTTCCACGTCACGCCGGAGGCGACCTGGTCGAACCTGCCGATCTCCGGCAGCTTCGTCGAGATGCTGCGTCGCATCGTGCAGCTGTCGCGCAACCAGGGCGCAGCGGTCGCCAATGCCGAGGCCGCCGCCACCTCGCTGGCGCCCTACCGCATGATATCAGCCGACGGCACCCTGGTGCCACCGACGCCGGATGCACGGCCGCTGGTGCCGAGTGCCGGCCCGCTGCCGGTGACGTTCGAGAACCCGCCTGGCCTGTACGGCTCCGAAACCGGCGTCCTCGCCCACAATCTGCTCAATGCCGAAAGCAGCTTCGCACCGCTGGTCCGTCCTCAGATCACCGTGCCGGTCACCACCATCCAGTACGCTTTCGACGAATCGCACAATTTGAAGGGCCCGCTGGTGGCGGCAGCTCTCTTGCTGATGGTGCTCGACACGCTGGCCGTGTTCTGGATGGGCGGCCTGTTCTCGCGCCGGCCGCGCCGCGCCGGCACGGCTGCTGCGACCACCGCCGCCCTGCTGATTGCGCTCGGCGCCCTGGTCGGCCACACCGACACCGCCCGCGCCGACGATGCCCAACCCGGCGATGCCAAACCCGGCGACGCTCGGGCGATCGAGGACATTTCCAAGACCCGGATCGCCTATGTACAGACCGGCGAACGGAGCGTCGATTCGATCAGCCAAGCCGGGCTGGAGGGCCTGACCCGCTTCCTGATCGAAAAGACCGCGCTCGAGCCGGGGGCGCCGGCCAGCGTCGATATCTCGAAGGACCAGCTGTCCTTCTATCCCCTGATTTACTGGCCGATCGACCCTGCCGCACCGATGCCGAGCCAGGCCGCGATCGCCCGCGTCGACGCCTATATGCAGCAGGGCGGCACGGTGCTGTTCGACACGCGCGACCAGTTCGCTACCGGCATCGGCGCGGATTCGGCCAGTCCGGCGACGGAGCGGCTGCGCGACATCCTCGGCAATCTCAACGTGCCGGCGCTGGAACCGGTGCCGTCGGACCATGTGCTGACCAAATCCTTCTACATCCTGCCTGAGTTTCCCGGACGTTTCGCCGGCGGTCCCCTCTGGGTCGCGGCGTCGCTCGAAGCCGCCAACACCGAGAACCGCCCGGTGCGCACCGGCGACGGCGTCTCGCCGATCATGATCACCGCCAATGATTTCGCCGGCGCCTGGGCGGTCGACGAGAATGGCGACCCGCTTTTACCGACCGTGCCGTCAGACCCGATGCAGCGCATTTATGCGCTGCGCGCCGGCGTCAACATCATGATGTACATGCTGACCGGCAACTACAAATCCGATCAGGTGCACGTGCCTGTGTTGCTCGAACGGCTGGGGCAATAAGCCATGAACTGGTCGCTCGCCTTCGAACCCCTCATCTCCTGGCCGCTGCTCGGCTTGGTGCTGGCGCCGCTGTTGCTGCTGGCGTTGGTCGGCCTGTGGTTTCGCCAGCGCGGCGCGGTCTTCCGTCTCGCCGGCCTGCTCGCGCTGGGTGCGGCCCTGGTCAACCCGGTGTTCCTCGATGAGGAGCGCGAGGCGCTGAAAAGCGTCGTCGCCGTCGTTGTCGACCGCAGCCAGAGCCAGGACATTGGCGAGCGCACCAAGCAGACCGACGACGCGCTGGCCGGGCTTCAGCAGCGCCTCGGCCGCTTCAAGCAGTTCGACGTCCGCGTCGTCGAGGCCGGCAAGTCGGAAGCCGCCGAGGAGCGCACCGAAACGCGGCTTTTCGGCGCGCTTGAAAGCGCTTTCCGCGACGTACCGCCGTCGCGCATCGGCGGCGCCATCATGATCACCGATGGCGAGGTGCATGACGCCCCCGGCGGCACACCCGACTTCAACGCCCCGCTGCACGCGCTGATCACCGGCAACGACCAGGAAAAGGATCGCCGCATCCGCTTCGAGAATGCGCCGCGCTTCGGTCTGGTCGGCAAGCCGCTCGAAATGACCTATCGCGTCATCGGCACCAATAACGAGGGCGGCTCGGTCGACGTGCGCGTGTCGGTCAATGGCGAGCAGGTTTCGGTCGAGCGCGCCACCATCGGCCAGGCCATGCCGCTGCAAGTGACCATTCCCGGCGCCGGCCGCAACATCGTCGAACTCGCCATCGATCCCGAGCCCGACGAACTCACCGACACCAACAACCGCGCCATCGCGCTGATCGACGGCATCCGCGAGAATTTGCGCGTACTGCTGGTCTCCGGCGAGCCGCATGCCGGTGAGCGCACCTGGCGCAACCTTCTGAAATCCGACGCCTCGGTCGATCTGGTCCACTTCACCATTCTGCGGCCGCCGGAAAAGCAGGACGGCACCCCGATCAACGAATTGTCGCTGATCGCCTTCCCGACGCGCGAGCTGTTCGTCGAGAAGATCAAGGATTTCGACCTGATCATCTTCGACCGCTACCAGCACCGCGACGTGCTGCCGATCCTCTACTACGACTACATCGCCGAATATGTCGAAAAGGGCGGCGCGCTGCTGATCGCGGCAGGGCCCGAATATGCCGGCGAAAGTTCCATCGCCCGCACGCCTTTGATGTCGGCGCTGCCGGCGATGCCGACCGGCGAAGTCGTCGACAAGGCCTTCTACCCGCGCCTCACCGAACTCGGCCAGCGCCATCCGGTGACGCGCGGGCTCGACGGCTCCGCCACCGAGCCGCCGCACTGGAGCCGCTGGTTCCGCACCATCGGCGTCGAAAACCCCGAGGGCGAGGCGGTGATGAAGGGGGCGGACAACCGTCCGCTACTCCTGCTCGACCGCAAAGGCGAAGGCCGCGTCGGCATGTTTCTGTCCGACCAGGGCTGGTTGTGGGCGCGCGGCTTCGAGGGCGGCGGCCCGCATGTCCAGCTCTATCGCCGCATCGCCCATTGGCTGATGAAGGAGCCCGAACTCGAGGAGGAGCGGCTGACCGCCGACGGCCGCGGCATGATGCTGGAAATCCGCCGCCAGACGATGAGCGACGATCCCGGCCCGGCGCAGATCATCACCCCGTCCGGCAAGGCGATGACCGTCAAGCTCGAGAGAGCCGAACCCGGCGTCTTCCTGGGCAGCATCGAGACCAGCGAGATCGGCCTCTACCAGGTCGGCAATGGCGACCTGAAGGCGCTTGCTCATGTCGGCCCGGTCAACGCACCGGAATTCACCGACGTCGTCTCGACCGAGAACCGGCTGAAAGCGCCGGCTGAGGCCACCGGCGGCAGCGTGCGCCGGCTGGCGCCATCATCGGCCCTTGGCAACCTCACCGGCGGCGTGACGCTGCCCTCGGTCGTCCCGGTCCGCTCCACGGGCGCGGCGGCCGGCAACGACTGGATCGGCCTGCGCACCACCGACGACAGCGTGCTGAAGGCCGTCTCGCGCGTGCCGCTGTTCGGCGGGTTTCTCGGCCTCGGCCTGCTGCTTCTGGCATTGGGCTCGATGTGGTACCGCGAGGGGCGGTAGCGCGCCGTCTTCCCGTTCACGGGGAGAAGGTGCCGGCAGGCGGATGAGGGGCGGCGCCAGCCTGAAGTGATTAGCAATCTCCACGAGCAACCTAAGTTAAATATTGGCACCCCCGGCGCCGCCCCTCATTGTCCTGCCGGACATTTCTCCCCGTATAGTGACGGGGAGAAAGACGCGGTCGCGAATTGGTTTCGCCAATTGTCAACGGCACAGACGGGGGAGCCGAGGCCAGGGAGGAGCACTACTCCTCAGGCTCCGTCGTGAACATCAGCGGATAGCCCTTGGCCTTGCCGGCATCGGTCGCCCGCGTCGCCTTAGTCTCGGCGACGTCCCTGGTGAAGACGGCGACGACGCAGACGCCGCGCTGGTGCGCGGTGATCATCACCCGCCGCGCCTGGTCTTCGTTCAGCTTGAATTCGCCTTTGAGCACCGTCACCACGAACTCGCGCGGCGTGAAATCGTCATTGAGGAGAATGACCTTGTAGAGCTTCGGCCGTTCGATTTGCGGCTTCGTCTTGGCGCGGGGTTTGGTGACGATCTCAGGCATCTGAACCGGCAACTGCTCGCAAGAGTTTCGCTTTTATTCTGACATAGGCAAAAGTGGTCGTCCATTTTGAGCCGCTTACAAACCGCCGTCCCGGCGGGCGCGACCGTTCACAATTCCGTGCCTATATGGGACCGCCGCCAAGCCGCGCAGACTGCGAAGAAACGATACGGGCCGTTTCGTTTAGAAATAGCTACCGCCGCAACACCGCACTCAGCACGTCCCTAATGCCGATGGCGCCGACGAAGCGCGACTGGTCGTCGAACAGCGCCACCGGTGCGGTCTGCGAGCGGTGCATGGCCAGCATCACCGTCTTCAGCGAGGTGCCGGGATTGGCCCAGAATACCTGCGTCGTCTCCTCCGGCTGCGCCTCGACATCGGCGCAGGACACCCAGAACGCCGGCTTGCCGTCGCGCTCGGCCGCCGCCACCAGCCCGTGCTCGTCGATCTTGAAACGCGTCGTCTTGCGGCGGTCGAGCCACACCCAGCCGTCCTCGCCGTGCTCGAGGTCGCGGCGGTCGCGCATCACGTTCCAGGCGGTCAGCACCGAGAGCGGATTCACATTGGCGATGAAGTCGCGGACATAGTCGTTGGCGGGGCGCAGCACGATGTCTTCCGGCGCGCCGGTCTGCACGATGCGGCCGCCTTCCATGATGGTGATGTGGCTGCCGATCTTCAGCGCTTCCTCGAGGTCGTGGCTGACGAAGATGATGGTCTTCTTCAGCTCGGCCTGCAACTGCAGCAACTCGTCCTGCAGCTTGGTCCGGATCAGCGGGTCGAGCGCCGAGAACGGCTCGTCCATCAGCAGGATCGGCGCTTCGGTGGCGAAGGCACGCGCCAGGCCGACGCGCTGCTGCATGCCGCCGGAAAGCTCATGGGCGTATTTCGACGCCCACTGGTCGAGGCCGACGAGCTTCAACTGGCGTGCCACGCGCGCCTTGCGCTCGGCTTCGGGCACGCCGGAAAGCTCGAGGCCGAAGCCGACATTTTCCGCTACGGTGCGCCAAGGCAGAAGGCCGAACTGCTGGAACACCATGGCGACCCGCGTCTGTCGGATGTGGCGCAGCGTGGCGGCGTCGCAGGTCGCGACATCGACCATGCGGTCGCCGTCCTTGACCATGACGTTGCCGCGCGCCGGCACGTTGAGCAGGTTAACGGCGCGGAGCAACGTCGATTTGCCGGAGCCGGAGAGGCCCATCAGGACGGAAATCTCGCCCTCGTTGACGGTCAAATTGGCGCCGGCGCAGCCGAGCACGGCGCCGGTCTTTTCCAGGATTTCCTGACGCGTCGCGCCCCTGTCTACGAGCGCCAGCGCTTCCTTGCGCGCCGCGCCGAAGACGATGTCGACATTCTTGAAATCGACCGCAGCGCTCATTTGGCGGCCCCCGTGCCGATGCGGCTGATGCGGTCGAGGATGATGGCGAGCACGACGATGGCGAGGCCGGCTTCGAGCCCGAGCGGGATGTTGACCGAGTTCAGCGCGCGCACCACCGGCTTACCAAGGCCGTTAGCGCCGATGAGCGCTGCGATCACGACCATGGAGAGGCAGAGCATGATGCACTGTGTCAGCCCCGCCATGATGGTCGGCAGCGCCGCCGGCAGCTCCACTTTCCACAGGAGCTGGCGTTTTGTCGCGCCGAAGGCTTCGCCGGCTTCGATCATCGGTTTCGGCACCGAGGTGATGCCGAGATGCGTCAGGCGGATCGGCGCGGGAGCGGCGAAGATGA
Source organism: Mesorhizobium sp. WSM4813 (assembly GCF_055811555.1). Taxonomy (NCBI): domain Bacteria; kingdom Pseudomonadati; phylum Pseudomonadota; class Alphaproteobacteria; order Hyphomicrobiales; family Phyllobacteriaceae; genus Mesorhizobium; species Mesorhizobium sp. WSM4813. Next base: position 44,804 of record NZ_JBVVQU010000032.1, on the reverse strand, counting down.
CGGTGACGATGAGGCCGGGAGCGATGCCCAGGCCGAAGAGAATGAGCACCGGGATGAGGTAGACGAAGGTCGGCATCGTCTGCATCAGGTCGAGGATTGGCTGGAGATAGCGGTAGCCACGCTCGTTATGCGCCGCCCAGATGCCGATCGGCACGCCAATTGCCATGGAAGCCGCAGCGGCGCCCACGACCAACACCAGCGTCTCGACGGTTTCCTGCCAGAGATCCTGGTTGACGATGAAGAGGAGGCCGAGCGCGACGGCAAGCGCCAGCTTCCATGATTTCTGCAGGTACCAGGCAAGCCCGGCTATGGCGGCAACCAGGAGAACCGGCGGGACGAGCAGCAAAAGATCGACCAGCCCGTCGAGAACGACGGTGAGCCCGTCGGCGATACTGTCGAAAAACCACTCGAAATTGGTGGTCAGAAAGTCGAAGAAGGTCTTGCCCCACCGCCCGATCGGGATTTTGAAGCTCGAAATCAGTTGCGAAACCGGATCCATGGCAAATGTCCCCTCATTTTCTTCACCCTCCCCCTGGCGGGTGGGTCGAACCGCTCAGCGGAGCGGGGTGGGGTGGTCACGGTTATGCTCCGTTCTACACCACTCCCACTGCGGCGCGTGCCGCGCCGACCCTCCCCACAAGGGGGAGGGTGTAAGTCTGCTACGAACCCAGCGCGGTTTTCACGGCGGCCGCGGCGTCGCCGCCGTCGAAGGTCGTCACACCGGCGAGCCATGGCGTCATCGCGTCCGGATTGGCCTTGAGCCATTCGGTAGCCGCGGCCTTCGGGTCGGCGCCATCATTGAGGATCGCACCCATGATCTCGTTTTCCATCTTGAGCGAGAATACCATGTTCTTGAGCAGCGCGCCGACGTTCGGACATTCGGTGGTGTAGCCGGCCCGGACATTGGTGGCGACGGTCGCACCGCCGAAATTCGGGCCGAACACCTCGTCGCCACCCGACAGATAGGCCATCTTGATGTTGGTGTTCATCGGATGCGGCTCCCAGCCGAGGAAGACCACGTCTTCGCCCGATGCGGCCGCCTTCTGCACCGCCGACAGCATGCCCGCCTCCGAGCTTTCGACGAGCTCGAAATCCTTCAGGCCGAACTTGTCGGCGGCGATCATGTCGAGGATCAGGCGATTGCCGTCATTGCCGGCTTCGATCCCGTAAATCTTGCCGTCGAGCTTGTCCTTGAACTTGGCGATATCGGCGAAATCCTTGAGACCGGCGTCATAGGTATGCTGCGGCACGGCGAGCGTATACTTGGCGCCTTCGAGGTTGGTCACGACCGTCTCGACCGACTTGTCTTCGAGATAGGGCTTTATGTCGGCTTCCATGGTCGGCATCCAATTGCCGAGGAAGACGTCGACGTCCTTGTTCTTCAGCGAGGTGTAGGTGACCGGAACCGACAGTACCTGCACGTCGGGTTCGTAGCCGAGCGCTTCGAGGATGACGCTGGCGGTAGCGGTGGTGGCGGTGATGTCGGTCCAGCCGACATCGGCAAAACGCACCGGCTTGCAGCTTTCCGGCTCGGCGGCGAGTGCGCCGCCCACGGAAAGAAATGCCGCCAGACCGAAGCCGGCGGCGAATAGTTTCATACGCGACATCATGTATTCTCCCATTGTGATCTATCGGCGAAGCGAAGTTGCGGTTTTTGTCTCCGCCTTGTTTCGTCAGCCAAACACCATTCTGGTGCGGTTTCAAGCGATAAGACAATCGCGACCAACGGCGCGGGCTGGCCGATCAGCGACACGTTCGCCGCTTTCCTGGTGGAATGTAGGGACCTCCCCTCCCCGCGCCGGGACAACTCGGCTTAAGAGGGCGGCATGGCCAAGCTGTACTTCCACTACGCGACGATGAATGCCGGCAAGACAACGATGCTGCTGCAGGCATCGTACAATTACCGCGAGCGCGGCATGACGACGATGCTGTTCGTCGCCGGCCACTACCGCAAGGGCGATACCGGGCTGATCTCTTCGCGCATCGGCCTGGAGACGGAAGCCGAGATGTTCCGCGACGGCGACGACCTGTTCGCCCGGGTCGCCGAGCATCACGACCATACGACCGTGCATTGCGTCTTCGTCGACGAGGCGCAGTTCCTCGAGGAGGAGCAGGCGTGGCAGCTTGCCCGCATCGCCGACCGGCTTGATATCCCGGTGATGTGCTACGGCCTGCGCACGGATTTCAAGGGCAAGCTGTTTTCCGGCTCGCGCGCGCTTCTGGCAATATCAGACGATCTGCGCGAGGTGCGCACCATCTGCCGCTGTGGCCGCAAGGCGACGATGGTCGTGCGCCTCGGCGCGGACGGCAAGGTGGCGAGACAGGGCGAACAGGTGGCGATCGGCAAGGATGTCTATGTCTCGCTCTGCCGCCGCCATTGGGAAGAAGAAATGGGCCGCGCCGCGCCCGACGATTTCATCGGCTTCACCTAAAGCGCGTTGCGTCTTCACGCGACGCGCTTCAGTTCTCGTTGTTATGCGTGTCGTCGTCCCAAAACCGCTGCGCAATTTTGGGCAACATGCATCAAGCCTGACCAGCGTCATTCCGCGTTGCGTGCGCGTGGACCGAACGGTGCGACGACAGAGGGGGAAGAACTGGGCAAGAAGAACCGCGATCGGTGAGCTATTCGTTGCTTTGTGACGGCAGTTATGCTATTGGTTTGGGTATGGTGCTGATTGCGCCAACGACCCGCCGCCGAGGCGGGTTTTTTGTGTCGGGTTTCGGCGCTATCCTTTGCAAACTCCTAATCTTCCGCCTTTCCTTCCCCCCTTGCCATACATATATTCGCGGCGGTTCGCGACACGAAACAGATGCCGAAGCGGGAGGCCCCTATGGCGACATTGCAGAATTTCGATGCCGAAATTGCCAAGACCCAGCAGGTTGTGCAGGACATGCGCACGAAAATCGAGCAGTCCGGCACGGTGCTCGACACGCTCGCCAAGACCGACAAGAAGATTGGCGACGCCAATTTCGACCTCGAGAACGCCCGCATCGAGGATGTGCTGAAGCAGCAGAAGGTGATGGAAGGCAACATCGCCGACCTGATCATCGGGCTGGAGGACGCCACCAACGTCTTCGGCGCGGAATTCGAGAGCATGAAGAACTACACCGGCTGGGAAAGCTTCGTCGGCATATTTTCCGACCAGAGCAAGCAGCGCATGCGCACCGACCGTGTCCGCAACATGTCGCTGGCCGGCAATCTGCAGGAGCTGCTGGCGAAATCCGACACCATCGTCGGCATCCTCAAGGCGCAGAAGCAGATCCTCGACCAGCGTTACAAGACCTCCGAGGCCAGCCTGTCGCAGGTGATCGAGCGCCGCAAGGCAACCATGTCCAATCTGGAGACCGTGCAGAAGCGCATCGAGGAGCTCAATCCGATGCTGCTCGACATCGAGAACAAGATCGCCGCCTCGACCAGCCAGAAGGAGCGCACGCAGCTTGAAGGCGAGCGTTCGAAACTGGCCACGGAATACAACGAGAAGCAGGCCAAGGAGCAGGAGCTGCTGGCCGAAAGCCAGACGCTGGAGCGCTACACCTCGATGTTCCAGACCTTTGTCGATTCGCTCAACAACCAGATCGCCGCGCAGTCGACGCTAATCAACAAGCTGACCATCGATACCGAGCAGCGCATCGTGCTCTACAAGGCGCTGGAAGATTCGCTGAAGACTGCCGCCCAGCAGGACGTCGCCCACAAGATCAACACGCTGGGCAGCCAGGTCGACAACACCGCCGAGGAGACCATGGCCGGCATCGGCGCGGCCTCGCAGAAGCACATCGGCGATCTCCTCGAAATGCACGAGAAGAACATGGTGGCGACCGCCGACATCCAACGCCGCAAGAAGCTAGCCGACGATGCCTTTGCCCGCCGCTTCGACGATGTGATGAAGAAGCACAATTCGGCCAATTACGTGCAGCCGTAATTGCTGCACGTGCACTGCTCCCAAGGGCTGGCTGCATGACCCCCGAAAACGAAGCGGCAACGCGTTATTTCTCGGCGATCACGGCGGCACTTAGCGGCCTCGAAGTGTTCATGCGCGACGATCGCTCGCCGCTCTACCGGCACGGCATCGTCGCCAAGATCGTCGCCGAATATATTGCGCGGCTCGACAACTCGTTTTCCTGCTGGCGCAACCGGCTGGGTTTCATGGAGACGTTCCGCATTTCGCGCGCCGAAAGCGGCTTTCCGGTCTTCCAGAACGTGCTCGAGCTGGAGAACGACCGCCGCCAGGCCGATACACGTCTCGCCAACATACCGCTGGCTGACGAGTTGCGCGAGGAAATGGCCGACTTCATCCTGCGCCACAAGGAATTCCCCGAGGCGCTGCAGAAGTCGATGGCCGAGCGGCTCTATCTGGAGGGCGTCAGGAGCGAAACGACCTTCGGGCCGTTCACCTTGGCGCAGACGGCAAAAGTCTCGGTCAATCCGAAGACCGGGCGGCCTTACTATCTCGTCCATTGGGCCGCATTCGACGGCAGCGCCAACCTGCCGCTGGTCTACATGGTGACGGTCGAGGATTCCTCTGAAGAGATGGTCCGGCAGCTTGTCGACCGCAATGGCAAGCTCAATGACAAGGTCGACATTCCGCTTCCCGTTGAAGGCCTGCTCAATCCCGAGCTTGCCCATCGCTTCGACGACTTCACCGAGAAGAATTCCGCCTACACGCTGTCGCCGGCGACGATTGCCGTCAACCTCGACAAGGATTTCGAGCAACTCCACCCCAAGCAACTGCGCCGCGTCGTGCTCGGCCCGTTCTATTCGGCCGGGATCACCGACAACAATTCGACGGTCAGCGACGTTCTGGACAAAGTGCGCAAACCGGAAAACGCCTGGCTGCTGACCTGGACCATCCAGGAGGTCTACTCCAAGGCCGAAAAGCCCGGCCGTAAGGGTCTGTTTTCGAGCGAGAAGACGACGCAGGAATTCTTCATCGACACCGACGATCTCGAGGCCGCGCGCCAGGGCGTGTCGAGCTACGAGAAGCATGCGCTGATCCCGCATGAGGCCTATCAGGCGCTCTACGCCGCCGGCGAGGCGCAGAAGATCTTTTCCGGCTACAAGGTCCACATCCTGTCCAAAGGACAGGTCATCAGTGACGTCTGACCGTCAAACCGCGGAGCATCCTTCATGGACACCGGCCTGACCACGATTTCGGAAGCGGCAATCGAAAAGCACCGCGCCACGGCACAGAGCTTCATCACCCGCATCGTCGTGCTGGAGGATCCATCGCGGGAATCCGGAACGGCACTTGCCGGCACCAACCGCCGCTTCGTCTCGACAGTCTCTGTCGGCTCGGCGCGCCGCACCCGCGAAGTCGAGCTTTCCAAGACCGTGGCGGCCGTCCATCCCGACGACCAGTTGCTGAGCATTGCACAGCACATGCTGCTTTATCGCGCCCGGCGCGGGCTGGCGATCGCGCTGGCCATCGCCGATGTCTTCGCCGAAGGCTCAGATCTCGAGAGCCTGAAGGCGAAAAACGCCCGCGCCCCGCTCGAAGGCGACGAGGCCGCCACCTTCAAGAAGCTGCTGTCGGCTTCGGCCTATATTTCGGCCTTCAGCCTCGCCTCCTATCTGTTCCAGTTGATCGACAGCGACGGCGAGGCGCCGAACGATACGCCTGAGCCGGACTTCTTGTTCGACACGCCGCAGGACGCGGTGAAGTCGATTGTTGCCGGCCTCGACAGGGCGATATCAGGCGCGAAGGACGACGCCGACCTGATGACCCGGGCGCGCGCCTTCGCCCGTGTGGCCATTGACGGGCTTTTGGCGCGAAAGGGCCGCTTCGACGGCATCGGTCCGTTCGAGAACGCGCATATCCGCATCGACGTCGACGACTTCACCCTCGACGGCTTCGACGTCGCACCGGGCAAGCGGTCGAAGCCGCTGGTGATGACCTTCAAGAAGCCCGAAGAGGTCGTCGGCAACCACATCGCCAAGTACCAGTCGGTCAAGCTCGCCAAGATGCTGATGGCTTACGATTTCGAGCGCGAGCTGAACCCGTTCGTCGAGCTCGGCGGCTTCCTGTTCACCTTCATCGGCGACGGCGCGCCCGGTACCGGCAAGACGACGCTGATCCAGATGATCGCCGGCCTCGTCAACGGCTACTGCCAGGTCGCCGGCTATCCCTTCGCCTACGAGAATTTCGGTGTCGACCAGATCTCCTCCTACCAGGGCAAGTCGGGCCAAAACTGTCGCCAGTTCATCAACAATGTGCTGAACCCGCGCGTCATCGGTTTCGGCACAATCGACGACATCGATCAGGTGGCGGCGCGCCGCTCCGACGATCGCGCCTCGGCCGGCCAGCAGGAAATCACCGGTGTCCTGATGGACGCGTTCGCGGGTGCCGGCACCGTGGTGCGCGGCAACTGCTCCTTCGGCATGTTCTCCAACTATCCCGAAAACGTTGACGATGCGCTGCGTCAGCGCGCCGGCGCCCGCTGGCTGGTCGATGGGCCGCAAACGCGCGACGACTACATCGACATCTTCGTGCTGCTCGCCGGCAAGAACCACAAGATCCCGCTCGGCGACCACAAGCTCTACGCCGCCCAGGAAATCCAGCGCGCGGTGATGGAAGCCTATGAAGAGCATGAAAAGCCTAAGGAGGACGGGCTGATGAAGGTCTATGACCGCTACATGAAGGAGAACGGCGCGCCGAAGTCGATGGCCGACATCGGCACCTATCTGCACATGATCAAGGAGGCCGAGCCGCGCTTCACCGGCCGCGCCATCAAGAACGTAACCGATGCGATCAAGATGCGCGCCATGGACTTCGAGCTGCCGGACGAGTGGTTCGAGAAGCCTGAAGTCTTCATGCACAAGAGCTACGACGACAAGAAGGCGATGATCGAGAAACTGCGCGGCCCGTTCTCGATGGATATGGTGATGCAGGAGGTCAACCGCTACGCCGACTCGGAGTTCCGCTATTCCGACAAGTCCGACGACGCGGCGGTGACCAAGCTGATCCGCGACACCCGCCTGCGCGACCGCGCGGTCCGCGAGATCGAAGAGATGAAGAAGAAGGGCCTGTGGAATGCGTGAGCCTGGCGCTTCTCCCTTCTCCCCGTTCACGGGGAGAAGGTGCCCGAAGGGCGGATGAGGGGCAGCGCTGTGCGTGGTGGAAACGAGCCCAAGGTGGCGAGGGCTAGGCAGCTTCGAAAAGTCGAGAATGATGCTGAGGAATGGCTATGGCACGAACTGCGCGGGCGACGATTGAATGGCCATAAATTTGTTCGTCAACTGCCAATCGGTCCCTATTTTTGCCGACTTCGCCTGCCGCGAAGTCAATCTGGTTGTGGAGGTCGATGGAAGTCAGCACGTAAATCGATCTCAGGATCGATACAGGGATGATACCATGAACAGGAACGGTTGGTCGGTGTTAAGGGTTTGGCACTCGGATGTTCTGACGGCCCGCAAGAGCGTGCTGGATACGATCGTTGCGGCCCTGGATGGTCGGCTCAATCAGAAAATGATTGCTGTCGACGCGAAATTTCTGCCGTCAGCAACTTCAGAGGAAAGATGATAAGCGTCTGCGCCGCCCCTCATCCGCCCTTCGGGCACCTTCTCCCCGTGAACGGGGAGAAGGAGTAGATGAGCCCCGCCAGGAAATCCGATCTGCTGCGCGAGAACGAGCTGATCTATGGCCGGCTGCTGACCATCGACGAGCCGCATCTCATCCAGCGCTACAACAAGGCTTTGGTCGCCTTCGGCCTGAAGCCGACGAAGCTGAAGAGCTTCGAGATCGACCGCACCGGCTTCTCGCCGCAGGTGGCCGAGGAATGCGGCGACTACAACTATCTCGATCCCAATGAGATCAACCGCCGTTTCATTATCCTGACGCCGTCGCAGATCGATCTGCCGGTGGTGCACACCGCTTTTTCCAACACCTCGCAACTGATGTTCGAGTTCATGTCGACGAACCAGCGCGCCATCGACGCGCTGACGATCAAGGATGTCATCTACGGCGAGATCGAGGATTCGGTCCCCAAGGTCGACGACATCGAGGATCTGCTGTCGATCAACCAGGTCGAGTTCAAGGTGCTGTCGGCGGAGGACGTGCTCGGCAAGGCTGCCGAACTCGGCAAGCTCGTCGACCAGCTGAAGCAGGAGCCCGACGCCTGGCGCGACAGCGCCATGCTCACCCGCATGGTGGAGCTTGCCAAGATCTGCGGCGACATCCGCGAGAACGCGCTGGTGCCGGATCAGGTGATCTTCCGCCACAACGCCTATTGGACCAGCCATTTCGGCGGGCTCTATGTGTTCGTCGACCCGGACGTGACGACGGTGATCAGCGACCCGGCAGCACCCGGCTTCCGCCGCTCGCGGCCGTGGCAAGTGAGCTACCTCTCGATCAATGATGCCGACAGGGTGTTCAAGTTCCTTGCCGCGACAGGCCGCATCGAACTGCCGCGTGCCTCGTGGATCGAAACATCGGGCTATCTCGAACATCGCGCCGAGATGGTGGTGCGCGCGCTGATCCGCGACGCCGAGCCCGACCGTAATCTGACCGACGTCGACAAGGTCTGGCTGCAGACCTGGATCCACGGCCATGCCGACCTGATCACCAGGGACGGCAATTTTCCCTTTCTCAACGCCGCCAAGCGCGAGATCGCTCACCTCGGCTATCTCAAGGTCGAGGACGTGTTCCCGCAGCAGCGTTTCCTGGTGATCCGGGCTAAGCCCGGCCATCCCGACGCCTGGCTGACCAACCAGCTGATCTCGGATTTCGTGCCGCAGGACTTCGTCTCGCGCTACGTCTTCAACAAACCGGGTTTCTACCGGGACTATGACGGCTTCAGCGACGCCTGGAGAGCGCATGTTGTGGACGTTCTGAAAACCACATATCTGAAAGACAAGGTGGCGTTTCGCACACGCCTCTACGGCCTTACCGATTGAATGCCTAACCTTATCGAATTCTTGGCTGACTGACGAGGGGGTGACATCGCCATGCTTGATCCGATCGTGAATTTCTTCACACGGATGTTCCAGTGGATCGGCCGCGGCATCGGCTTCGCCGTCGGCGTGATCCTATGGCCGTTCATATGGGCCGGGCACTGGTACACACAGCGCGGCTGGATCCTGAAGGCGGTGCTCGGTCTCGCCCTGCTCGCGCTGATCGGCCTCTACGGCTACTTCATCTGGAACACGCAGGTCTGGAGCAATTTCAATCCCGCCTATGCGGAGGCATACAATTTCAAGCAGCCGGCCGGGACCGCTCCGGCCCAGCCCGCTCCTTCCGCCACGGGAGAAACCGCTGGCGTCGAGGGAGAGGTCAAGACCTGCACCAACTCGGCCATAGTCCAAGTCGCGGCCGATCTCATCGACTTCAACGTCAACGAGAACGCCTGGATCTCGTCGATGATACTCTACAAGCTCGGGTTCTTCGGCATGGACTGGGACCGCACGCCGTTTCTCGACAACAAGGCCTCGTTCCAGCGCGGGGTCAATCAGGCCATCCGGCGCACCGCGGTCGAGCTTGTCGACACGCTGGGCCGCGTCCGCGGCACCAGCCAGATCGACCAGAACCTGCAGGATGCGCGCGGCGCGATCACCTTCGACGAGGAAACCTGGTATTTCGGCCTCAGGCCCTTTGGTCCGAAAACCCCGACGCCGAGTTTCTATCGCACGGCGGCGAACAGCCTTCGCGCCTTCAACGACCGGCTCATGAAGTGCGAGGTTGTCTTCAACGCGCGCGCCGACAACCTGTTGCAGTTCGTCGACCGGATCGCGAGTGACATAGGCTCGACGTCAGACCTGATCCGCGACCGTTCGCAGAATTTCAACAGCGGCTGGTTCGACACGCGCGCTGACGACCGCTTCTGGTTCGCCTACGGCCAGCTCTACGGCTATTACGGCATCCTGACGGCGGCGCACCACGACTTCCAGCAGATCCTCGACAATCGCGGCCTCACGCCACTGTGGAACAGCGTGGAAGGCCAGCTCAAGGCAGCGCTCGCCATCCAGCCTTTGATAATCTCCAACGGTCGCGAGGATGGCTGGATCATGCCCACCCACCTCACCACGATGGGATTCTATGTGCTTAGGGTGCGATCGAACCTCGTCGAGGTCAGGTCCGTTCTGGATCGGTGAAGGAAACGAATGGTGACAGACGTCTTGGCTTGAGATCACCGCTGTCCCTGGTCGAGATCAGCAACGTGTCGAGGCAATAGTTCGACCGCATCGCGGAGAGCGGAACCTGACTGCCTCGTCGTCGTTCAACCGCTGGGCGGCAGCCAGCGAGGACGCGAGATGGATATCCGGGAAGTTGCTCGAAACCTCTATGCCATGATCGACGCGCAAGACTGGGACAAACTGGCCACTCTGGTCTCTCCAGATGTCGCCGTTCATCTCGGCAGTGCCAACCCGATCGGCTTCGATGACTGGCGCAAATCCCTGACCGAGTTCTTTGCCGGCTTCCCGACGGACATCACGTCATCGACGATTATGTCAGCGATGCCGACAAGGTGGTCACGCGCTGCCGTTTTCAGGGCACGCACACCGGCATCTTCCATGGCGTCGAACCGAGCAGAAATCGCGTCTCGGTTGGTGTGATTCACATTGATCGCATTGAGAACGGCCTCGTGGTCGAACATTTCGGCCAGCTTGACGGCTTGGGGCTGATGCACCAGATCGGCGCATTCTGACGCGACCGCTCGAAGCGCCGACCGGCGCTCGAACCCTGTCGCATTCCGTGCATTCCGCGGCTGTTTTGAGACGGCAGGACGGCGCGTGCTCTGGCTTCTATACGGCGCGACAACCGGGCGAAGATCCGGGACAGGTCGACCGGGAAACAGAGCCGACTTTCTCTAGAGGAAACATAGTTGCATGCAAGTTGACGCCACGGCAGCGACAGGGTTAGAACGTGCCCTCGCCTGCAGTGCCAGGCTGTTTCGAACAGGCTTGCGACCACACTGATCAAACCCGTCCCCTCCACCGTCCAATCCAGAGGAAAGCCGCCATGGCCGAAGTGAAGTCCGACATCGAGATCGCGCGCGCCGCCGACAAGAAGCAGATCCAGGAGATCGGCCAGAAGATCGGCATTCCGAGCGAGCATCTTTTGCCTTACGGCCACGACAAGGCGAAGATCTCGGCCGAGTTCATCAAGTCGGTGAAGGCAAACAAGGACGGCAAGCTGATCCTCGTTACTGCTATTAACCCGACTCCCGCCGGCGAGGGCAAGACGACGACGACGGTGGGCCTCGGCGACGGTCTCAATCGCATCGGCAAGAAGGCGATCGTCTGCATCCGCGAGGCCTCGCTCGGGCCGAATTTCGGCGTCAAGGGCGGTGCAGCCGGCGGCGGCTATGCGCAGGTCGTGCCGATGGAGGACATGAACCTTCACTTCACCGGCGATTTCCACGCCATCACCACGGCGCATAATCTGCTTTCGGCGCTGATCGACAACCACATCTACTGGGGCAACGAACTCGGCATCGACATCCGCCGCGTCGTCTGGCGCCGCGTCATGGACATGAACGACCGCGCGCTGCGCGAGATCATCTGCTCGCTCGGCGGCGTCGCCAATGGCTTTCCGCGCGAGGGTGGCTTCGACATCACCGTCGCCTCGGAAGTCATGGCGATCCTGTGCCTCGCCACCGACCTGAAGGACCTGGAAAAGCGCCTCGGCGACATCATCGTCGCCTATCGCCGCGACAAGTCGGCCGTCTACGCCCGCGATGTCAAGGCCGACGGCGCCATGGCCGTGTTGCTCAAGGACGCCATGCAGCCCAACCTGGTGCAGACGCTGGAGAATAACCCAGCCTTCGTCCATGGCGGTCCCTTCGCGAACATCGCGCATGGCTGCAACTCGGTCGTCGCCACCACGACGGCGCTGAAGCTTGCCGACTATGTCGTCACCGAAGCCGGTTTTGGCGCCGATCTCGGCGCCGAAAAATTCTTCGACATCAAGTGCCGCAAGGCTGGCCTGAAGCCGGCGGCAGCCGTCATCGTCGCCACCGTGCGCGCCATGAAGATGAATGGCGGCGTCAAGAAGGAAGACCTCGGTAAGGAGAATGTCGAGGCGGTGAAGAAGGGCTGCGCCAATCTCGGCCGTCACGTCGAGAATATCAGGCAGTTCGGCGTGCCGGCGGTGGTCGCCATCAACCATTTCTATTCCGACACCGACGCTGAAATCCAGGCGATGAAGGACTACGTGGCCTCGATGGGCGAAGAGGCGATCCTGTGCAAGCACTGGGCCCACGGCTCGGCCGGCATCGAGGAGCTCGCCGGTAGGGTGGTGGCGCTTGCCGAATCCGGCGCGTCGCAGTTTGCGCCGCTCTATCCCGACGCCATGCCGCTGTTCGAGAAGATCAACACCATCGTCCAGCGCATCTATCGCGGTTCCGAAGCGATCGCCGACAAGTCGGTGCGCGACCAGCTCCACGCGTGGGAACACGCCGGCTACGGCCATCTGCCGGTCTGCATGGCCAAGACGCAATATTCCTTCTCGACCGACCCGAACCTGCGCGGCGCGCCGACCGGCCACACCGTGCCGGTGCGCGAGGTCAGGCTGTCTGCCGGCGCCGGCTTCATCGTCGTCATCTGCGGCGAGGTCATGACCATGCCCGGCCTGCCCAAGGCGCCGTCCTCGGAGAAGATCTTCCTGAACGAGATAGGCCAGATCGAAGGCCTGTTCTAAGGGCTCGCTGCCCCTCACCCTTGCCTCAGCTTCGGCGACTGGCTGATCGACCAGCGCGTCGACCAATTCTCAATGTCGGCGCTGCCCCTCATCTGCCTGCCGGCATCTTCTCCCCGTGAACGGGGAGAAGGGGCTGGCCGCAACGTCGGCACCCTTTCTGCAACGCTGTAGATTGGCGAAATCGGCGACAACGGCATCTTTCTCCCCGTCACTATACGGGGAGAAATGTCCGGCAGGGCAATGAGGGGCAGCGCTGATTTTAACAATTGTCCTTAGTAAAGGAACGCGGGAGACGCCTGAACATCTAACTTCGCCTAAGCGGCGTTGCGTGCCAGCGCACGCTGGTTGGAAGCGTAGATCGTATCGCGTTCGGGCAGCGCGCCGGTTTTCAGGCAGTCGATCCATTCGGCGGTCTTGAGAACGGCGGCGAAGCGCGACTGCAGGATAACAGTCACCACGCGGTGGATGTCCTCGGCCGAAGCGTAGCCGGCACTGTTGGCATAGGGCAACGACCCCGTTGCATCCGACAGGAACTCGACCGCAAAGCCCATATGGACAGCGTGGATGACGGTCGAGAGATCGCAGTTATGCGTCATGTAGCCGACGACGGTGATCGTATCGATGGCGTTGGCGCGCAACCAGTCCTCAAGGTCCGTGCCGGTGAAGGCGCTCGGCAAGGTCTTTTCGACGTAATGATCGCGGCTTCGCCTGGCGATCTCCGGATGCAATTCGGCGCCGTGGCTGCCCTTAGCGAAGACCGGTGACGTTTCGGGCGCCAACTGCTTGATGACCACGACCTTGACGCCCGCCTCGATGGCCGCGTCCATCGCCCGCGCTGCGTTGACGACGCTGTCGCGAAACGGCGGATATTGGATGGCGAGATTGCCGCCGTCATAGTCGTTCTGAACGTCGACGACGATGAGGGCACGGCGTGGCGCTTTGCCGTTGGCTGATTCCGACATGGGGATTTTCCTTTCCCGTTTGACATTGATGGTCGAGGATAGGCCCGTCATCGGCCCGCAAAAGTGTCCCGATTGACATTATTAGAAAGAATTGGGACAATCTGGATCTAACCCTCATTGGTGCTCATCATGGCCGATCCGATCGTTGCCGCCATCGCCTTCGATGGCATCAGCCCGTTCCACCTCTCCGTGCCGTGCCTTGTATTCGCGGAGGATCGCACGGCGCTCGGCCTGCCGCGCTTCGATTTCCGGGTCTGCGCGATTGAGAACGGGCCGATCCGCACCGATGCCGGGCTGACCATCAGCGTCCCGCACGGGCTTTCCGCGCTTGATAGCGCCGACATCGTCATCGTACCCAGTTGGAAGAACCTCGAAGTCCCACCGCCAGCGGCACTGATCGAGGCGTTGCGTCGCGCGCACGGGCGCGGCGCGCTGATTGTCGGACTGTGCTTGGGAACATTCGCTGTTGCGGCGACCGGGCTGCTTTCGGGGCGGCGAGCCGCGACGCACTGGGCCTACACGGATCGGCTGCAGGCACTCTATCCCGACATTCTCGTCGAGCCGGAGGTGCTCTACATCGACAACGGCGATGTCGTGACCTCGGCCGGTGTCGCCGCCGGGCTCGACTGCTGCCTGCATATCGTGCGGGCCCGCTGCGGTGCCGAGGCGGCGCTGCGCCTCGCCCGGCAAATCGTGCTTTCTCCTCATCGGCAGGGCGGGCAAGCACAGTTCATAGAACGCCCGATCTCCAGGACCGAAAATGCGGACCGCTTCACCCAGGCTCTCGACACTGTGCGCAAAGCCTTGGGTGATCCACACAGCCTGGACAGCGTCGCCGACGCCGCCGGTCTCACCCGCCGGACGTTCACGCGCCGCTTTCAAAAATCGATCGGCACCAGCTTCGGCGACTGGCTGACCGATCAGCGCGTCGCGCTGGCGCAGCGGCTGCTGGAAGCGACGGAAAAATCGATGGATATGGTTGCCTTCGAGTCAGGGTTCGGCAGCGCCACATCGCTGCGCCAGCATTTCGCGGCGCGGCTCAGAACCACGCCCGCGCAGTACCGGCGCGAATTCTCGAAGAACGCTCAGGACGAGCGCGTGGTAAGATAGCTCCAACTCATGTTGGAACAACCACCGTCGATGTCGGCGCTGCCCCTCATCTGTTTGCCGGGCAACTCAAACGTCCCGGAGCAGGCGCGGTCGGTGAAGCTGCCGATCTCCCCCGCAAGGGGGGAGATTCGACGTCGCTTCGGTTTTCGCCAACCGCTAAGCTGGAAAGCTGGGCAATGAGGGGCAGCGCAAACCTGAAGCGATTGCCTGCGCTCGATCCTACCGTCCCTTGAAAGGCTCGGCGTCATCTGTCATATATTAAAGCGACAGATGACGCGAGAGGCGAGCCGTGGCGATGGCATTGGAAAAGGCTGCGCCAGCAGCAAAAAACACTGAACTGCAGAAGGTGGCCAGATTGTTGGGCGGCACCCGCATCCTATCGCGGCGCCTCCGGAGCGCATTGGACGCCCATGAGCTGCTTGTGCACGGCCTGCCGGGTTCGGCGCTGGACCATCTCATTGGGCAGCTCGTCTTCATCCAGAAGACTGATTCGCTAGAGAAGGCTGTCGGTATGAGCTTGCGCACCTACCAGCGTCGGAAGGATGCACCTTCCAAGCCTCTCAGCCAGGATCAGAGCGGACGAACTTGGAAATTTGCGGAGATCCTGTCGAAAGCGACCGACGTGTTCGGTTCACAGGCGGAAGCGGAGCAATGGCTGGAGCGCCCGGCGATCGGGCTCGACCAGCGTCGTCCCATCGATCTTCTGGCAACCCCGGCGGGCGTCGAGCTTGTGGAAGACTATCTCGAGCGGCTTGAATACGGCGTCTATGCATGACGCCGCTGCCGGCGGCGCTTGGCGGCTCCGATCTCGTTGGCTGGCGTCTCGATCAGGCTGCGTTCGCGCCGACATGGGACAGTGGCGAGGGCGCATACAGAGTCGGCGGACGATGGAACAGCAGGGGCGTGCGCGCAGTCTACTGCTCAATCGATCCTTCGACTGCGATTCTCGAAGTTGCAGTCCATAAAGGTTTTAGGGCGCTCGACACAATCGCGCATGTGATGACGGCGGCGATAGTCAGCGATGTCACGGATGTGCATATCGTCGACCCCGCGGCCGTTCCGAACCCTAATTGGCTGCGTCCGGGCATCCCGAGCTCTGGGCAACAGGCATTCGGCGATGATCTTCTCAAACGATATCGGTTCGTGGTGATTCCGAGCGCGGTGTCCCAGAATAGCTGGAATCTAATTTTCGACGCGAGCGTCGCGAAGGGCGCCTATGAAATGAAAACCCAGGAGGCCTTTGCGCTCGATACGCGATTGCATCCACCTCCTGCCAAATGACCGTGCTGATCTCGCCGCTTCGCTGATCCAGCTGGAGCAAAGGATGCTCAGCCGCGCCTGACCGGCCGCGCCGGGTTGCCGGCCACTGTCGTGTTTGGCGGCACATCACGGGTCACCACAGCGCCGGGGCCCCCCCAACCCCCCGCCCCCCATGTGATACCCCCCCGGGTTACGGCCCAGCCCCCCCCCCCCGCCATTTTCCCCCACAAGAACCGCGTTGGGGAAAACCCCCCCC
>NZ_JBVVQU010000032.1:0-28574 GCF_055811555.1 Mesorhizobium sp. WSM4813 | reverse complement strand
ATTGTTTTCGCGGCGGCGCTTTCCGGGCGGGTTGGGTGTGCCGCTATTTGCGGTGTTTGCGGCAACTCCTGGGGCACCCCAACGGCGGGGCCCCCCCCCCCGCCGGCCCCCGATGCTGATCCCGCCGAGGATGACGGCACTGCCGCCGACCCAGGCATTGTCGCCGATCTCGACCGGCTTGGCGATCTCCAGCCCGGCCTGTCGACCGGCAGCCTCCTTGTGATGCTCGGCGCAGTAGATCTGAACAGCGGGGCCGAGCAGCGTTCCCTTGCCGATGCGGACTGGCGCCGTATCGAGAATGATACATCCGGCATTGAGGAAGACGCCGTCGCCGAGAAAGATGTTGAAGCCGTAGGCGCAGTGGAACGGCGCTTCGATCCGGGCGCCCTCGCCGACAGCGCCGAGCAGCGATTTCAGCGCCGGTCCGATGTTCCCACGTTGCCGGGGCGGCAGCGAATTGTGCTCGAACACCGCGTCGCGGGCCATGACCCGCATCGCCTCCAGCTCTGCGTCGAGGCAAGTGTACCACTCGCCTGCCGCCATTTTTACGCGCTCGCTTCTGTTCAAGGGCAATGCCCTCCTGTCTTACCCTGCTGTTTCAACGTGGTGCCAGGGCACAGTCCAAAAAATCGGGTAACGCCAGAGATCGCGGGCCTCTGGTCAAATGCCGATCCTATGCTAGCCTACCCCGGCTGGGCTATCCCAGGCCGTGTGATCGAGGGGTCAATGATGCTGTACATCCTTGCATTTCTGATCGGCGTCGTTGCCGGCCTTCGCGCCATGACCGCGCCTGCCGCCGTCGCCTGGGGCGCTTATCTCGGCTGGCTGCCGGTCGCCGGAACCTGGGCTGGTTTCATGGGCCACTGGATCACCGTCGGCATCTTCACCATTCTGGCCATCGCCGAACTGATCACCGACCAGTTGCCGTCGACGCCGAGCCGCAAGGTGCCGCAGCAGTTCGGCGCACGCATCGTCGTGGGCGCCTTCACCGGCGCGGTGATCGGCGCAACCGGCGGCGCCACCATCGGCGGCCTGATCGCCGGCGCCATCGGCGCGGTGATCGGCACGCTGGGCGGCGCCGAGTTGCGCAAACGCCTGGCCATCGCTCTCGGCAAGGACCGGCCCGCCGCTCTCATCGAGGACGCGGTGGCGATCATCGGCGGCCTGCTGATCGTGGCGGCGGTGGCATGACGGCAAAGACATTCGACGCGATCATCATCGGCGCCGGACAGGCCGGCCCGCCGCTCGCCGGCCGGCTGACGGCGGCCGGCATGAGCGTGGCGCTGATCGAGCGAAAACTGGTCGGCGGTACCTGCGTCAACACCGGCTGCATGCCGACCAAGGCCATGGTGGCCAGCGCCTATGCCGCGCATCTTGCCCGCCGCGCCGCCGACTACGGCGTGACGCTCTCCGGTCCGGTCGGCGTCGACTACAGGGCCATCAAGGCGCGCAAGGACAAGGTGTCGAACGACGCCCGCGGCAATCTCGAAAGCTGGATTGCCGGCATGGACACATGCACGCTCTATCGCGGCCATGCACGCTTCGTCACCGCCAACACGGTGCGCGTCGGCGATGATCTTCTGACCGCCGAAAAAATATTCCTCAACATCGGCGGCCGCGCCTCGGTGCCTGACCTGCCAGGCGTCAACAACATTTCGTTCCTGACCAACTCATCGATGATGGATCTCGACGTGCTGCCGCGCCATCTGGTCGTCGTCGGCGGCAGCTACGTCTCGCTCGAATTCGCGCAGATGTTCCGCCGTTTCGGTTCGGAGGTCACGGTGATCGAAAAGAGCCCACGGCTGATCGCTCGCGAGGACGAGGATGTCTCGGCCGCCATCCTGTCCATCCTCGAAAACGAAGACATCACAGTCCATCTCGGCGCCGACGACATCAGCTTTGCCAGAAAGGGCAACGACATTGCCGTGACTTTTTCTGCCGGCAAGGCGCCGGCGATCGGCTCGCATGTGCTGCTGGCAGTCGGCCGGACGCCCAACACCGACGATCTCGGCCTCGATAAGGCCGGCGTCGAGGTCGACAAACGCGGCTTCATTGTCGTTGACGACCAGTTGCGCACCAGCGTGCCCGGTATCTGGGCGATGGGTGACTGCAACGGCAAGGGCGCCTTCACCCACACCTCATACAACGATTACGAGATCGTCGCCGCCAATCTGCTCGACAACGATCCGCGCAAGGTGAGCGACCGCATCGAGGCCTATGCGCTCTATACCGATCCGCCGCTCGGCCGCTGCGGCATGACCGAGACAGCGGTAAGAAAGTCCGGCCGTCGCGCGCTGGTCGCCCAGCGGCCGATGACCCGCGTCGGCCGTGCCGTCGAGAAAGGCGAGACGCAAGGTTTTATGAAGATCCTGGTCGACGCCGACACCAAGGAAATCCTCGGCTGTTCGGTGCTCGGCCCCGGCGGAGACGAGGCGATCCACTGCGTGCTCGACCTGATGTACGCCAAGGCGCCGGTCAGCACGCTCGCGCGGGCAACCCATATTCACCCCAACGTCTCGGAACTTCTGCCCACCATCGCCCAGGAGTTAAAGCCGCTGGCATAGCCCGACGTCGTGGCAGTGCTGTTGCGCCCATAGCGCGGGAAGCTGGACCAATCGACAGCGCAGCGTCGAAGGGGCATGCCTCTCGCCTCTTGATGGAGGACGATATGCAGAAATCGATCGAGCGCATTGCCGGCGACAGCGAGGGCGTTTCCTACGAATTCCCAGTGTTCCGCTTCGAAGGGTTCCGCTTTGACGGCAGCGACAAGGCCGCACCTTCGGCTTATCTGCAGGCCGCACTGCATGCCGGCGAACTGCCGGGCGTCGTCGCCATCGATGCGCTGATGCCGATGCTTGAAAGGGCCGAAGCCGAAGGCCGCATCAAGGGCAATATCACCATCGTACCCCAGGCCAATCCGATCGGTCGCGCGCAGTATCTCTACGGCGAGCACCAGGGCCGCTTCCATCTGGGGACGCGAACCAATTTCAACCGGGGCTTTCCGCTGCTGGCCGCGCCGGACACGACGCTCTTGCCGGCGCATGGCACGGTCGACCAGCGGCTGAAGACCCGGCTGCTGCAGCTCTCCATCGGCCACGACATCGTCCTCGACCTGCACTGCGACGACGAGGGGCTTGCCTATCTCTACGTCCACACCAGCCTGTGGCCGGCCATGGCGGATTGTGCGGCGGCCATGGGCGTCGATGCGGTGGTCCTGTGGGATGAAGATACCGACGGCACCTTCGAAGGCGCCTCGATCATACCGTATCAGAACGTCCCTGCCGATGTGGCGCGGTTCGACCGGCGCGTCGCCACCACGGTCGAGTATCGCGGCATACTCGATGTCGATGGCGCTCTGGCCGGCTCCGATGCGAAAGGGCTCTATCGGCTGCTGGTGGCGCGCGGCGTGATCCTGGATCAGACGCTGCCCACGCCCGGCAGCTTCACCGGTCCCAATTCTTTCACCGGTATCGTCGCACCGCTCGAAAACATCGACATGATGCCGGCGCCCCGCGCGGGCGCGGTCCTCTACAACGTGAAGCCCGGCGACCGTGTGGAAAAAGGCGCGTTGCTCGCCACCATCGTCCATGCGCCAGGTGAGTCCGACGGCCGCACCCAGGTGTTCGCGCCTCAGGCGGGCATCATCCTGACACGGCGTTCCCGACGCATCATCCGCGCCGGCGAAGATCTGCTGAAGCTGGTCGGCGACAGGAAGAGCGCCGATGCAAGGTCGGGGACGCTGGAGGACTGAGGGCTCAAGCGCTTCGCCATGCTCTTCATTGAATCCAGTTGCGCGGTCCTCCAATCGCCGCTATTGGAATCGCCATGAACATGCGCTCGATCAAGACCGTTTGGTGGTGGGCTCGCTGACAGCGGCCTGTTCGAACGCGTGCGCGTGAAAATAGAAGGTGGCCGCAACGGAATGTCCGGGCGGCCATTTGTTTTTTTCAAGCCATGCCCCGGGTCCGTTGCCCCAAGACGCTGATATAGCCAAGACGCTGATGGAGACGGCAATGACGACGAAAATTCTGGAGAACGGGGCGGAGCGCTTCGTCACCGCGGGTGGCGTGACGATTACCCGCGAGCGCCATGACCGGCCTTATGAAGGCGCGATCGACGGTTATGTCGACGGGCTGAATTCACGCCGTGGCGCTGTGTTTTCCTCGAATTACGAATATCCCGGCCGCTACACGCGCTGGGACACCGCCATCATCGATCCGCCGCTGGTGATCTCGGCGCGCGGCCGTGCCATGCGCATCGAGGCGCTGAACAGCCGTGGCGAGGTGCTTCTGCCGGTGATCGGCAAGGCGCTTGGCGGCCTTGACGACGTGACGGTCGCCGAGATGTCGAGAAAACTGATCCGCCTCGACGTGGCCAAGCCCGGCCGTGTTTTCACCGAAGAGGAACGCAGCCGCGTTCCCTCCGTCTTCACCGTGCTGCGCGCCATCACCGCTTTGTTCAAAACGGAGGAAGACGCCAATCTCGGCCTCTACGGCGCCTTCGGCTATGATCTCGCCTTCCAGTTCGATCCAGTCGACTACAAGCTCGAGCGCCAGCAAAGCCAGCGCGACCTTGTGCTGTTCCTGCCCGACGAGATCCTGGTCGTCGACCACTATTCGACCAAGGCCTGGACCGACCGCTACGACTATTCCGGCGACGGGTTTTCAACGGAAGGATTGCCACGCGACGAAATCGTCGAGCCGTTCAGGACCGCCGACCGCATCCCACCACGCGGCGACCATGAGCCGGGCGAATATGCCAATCTGGTGCGCAAGGCGATGGATTCGTTCAAGCGCGGCGACCTGTTCGAGGTGGTGCCCGGCCAGATGTTCTACGAGCGCTGCGAGACGCCGCCCTCCGACATTTCCCGCAAGCTGAAGACCATTAACCCCTCGCCCTATTCGTTCTTCATCAATCTCGGCGAAGGCGAATATCTGATCGGCGCCTCGCCCGAAATGTTCGTGCGCGTCAACGGCCGCCGTGTCGAGACCTGCCCGATCTCCGGCACGATCAAGCGCGGCGACGACGCCATTTCCGATTCGGAGCAGATCCTGAAGCTGCTCAATTCGAAAAAGGACGAATCCGAGCTGACCATGTGCTCGGATGTCGACCGCAACGACAAGTCGAGGGTTTGCGACCCAGGCTCGGTGCGCGTCATCGGCCGTCGCCAGATCGAGATGTATTCGCGGCTGATTCATACCGTCGACCACATCGAGGGGCGGCTGCGCGAAGGCATGGACGCCTTCGACGCGTTCTTGTCGCATGCCTGGGCGGTCACGGTCACCGGCGCGCCGAAATTATGGGCTATGCGCTTCATCGAGCAGAACGAGAAGAGCCCGCGCGCCTGGTATGGCGGGGCGATCGGCATGGTCAATTTCAACGGTGACATGAACACGGGCATGACGCTTCGCACCATCCGCATCAAGGACGGCATCGCCGAGGTGCGCGCCGGCGCCACGCTGCTCTTCGACAGCATCCCCGAGGAAGAAGAAGCCGAAACCGAACTGAAGGCATCCGCCATGATCTCCGCCATCCGCGACGCCAAGTCTGGCAATGCCGCCGATACCGAACGCGCCACCGCACGCGTCGGCGACGGCGTCAACATCCTGCTGGTCGACCACGAGGACTCCTTCGTCCACACGCTGGCCAACTATTTCCGCCAGACCGGCGCCAACGTCTCGACCGTGCGCACACCCGTGCCGGACGAGGTCTTCGACCGACTGAAACCCAACCTGGTCGTGCTGTCACCCGGCCCCGGCACACCGAAGGACTTCGACTGCGCCGCCACCATCAAACGGGCCCGCGCGCGCGACCTGCCGATCTTCGGCGTCTGCCTCGGCCTGCAGGCGCTGGCCGAGGCCTATGGCGGAGAGCTGCGGCAGCTGCACGTTCCGATGCATGGCAAACCGTCGCGTATCCGGGTGTCGAAGCCGGGCATCATCTTTTCCGGGCTGCCCAAGGAGGTGACGGTCGGCCGCTATCACTCGATCTTCGCCGATCCGGTTCGGCTGCCCGATGGCTTCGTCGTCACGGCCGAGACGGAAGAAGGCGTCATCATGGCCTTCGAGCACAGCAAGGAGCCGATCGCTGCGGTGCAGTTCCACCCGGAATCGATCATGACGCTCGGCCACAATGCCGGTATGCGCATCATCGAGAACATCGTTGCGCATCTGCCGCGCAAGGCTAAGGAAAAGGCGGCTTAGCTCCGGTTTCGGCGGCCGGAAGCAATCAATGACTGCAATTGATCCCAAAACCGCCGCCAAGCGCAAGGTCGCCCGCCTCGCCTTCTGGTCGATAGTCGTCGCTTTGGTCGTGCTCGGCCTGAAGCTGGCGGCCTGGTACGTCACCGGTTCCGTGGCGCTCTATTCGGACGCGCTGGAATCGATCGTCAACGTCATTGCCTCGGCCGCCGCCTACTGGGCGATCCAGGTCAGCTACAAGCCGGCCGACCAGGATCATCCCTTCGGCCATCACAAGGCCGAATATTTCTCGGCTGTTCTGGAGGGCGTGCTGATCGTGCTGGCAGCCCTTCTGATCCTCAACGAAGTGTGGTGGTCCCTGCGGCATCCCGCCCCGCTAGAACAGCCCTGGACCGGCCTAGCCATCAACGGCGTCGCGACAGCGATCAACGCCTTCTGGGCCTTGACACTGATCCGTGCCGGCCGTGCCGAGAAGTCGCCGGCACTGGTCGCCGACGGCAGACACATCATGACCGACGTCGCGACCTCGGTCGGCGTGTTCATCGGTCTGGTCGGCGCCGTGCTCACCGGCTGGCAAGTCCTCGATCCAACTCTTGCTGTCATCGTTGCGCTGAACATCCTGTGGCAGGGCTGGCACGTCATCGGCTCGTCGATGAACGGTCTGATGGACCGCGCCGTCGACACGCAGGAGCACATGCACATCCGCGACATCATCTCGGCCAATTGCAAAGGCGCGCTGGAAGTCCACGATCTGAAGACGCGGATTGCCGGCCGCGCCACCTTCATCGAGTTCCACCTGGTCGTCGACGCCGACATGTCGGTGGGCGCCAGCCACGTCATCTGCGACCGCATCGAAGATGCGCTGAAGGCCGAAAACCCCTCGGTGCGCGTCACCATCCACGTCGAGCCCGACGACGAGGCAAAACTGCCCAAGGGCACGACGGCCGTGCCGTTCGCGTGAGGCGATTCACTAGATCTATGTCGGCCGTTCTAAAGCTGCCTCGACAAAGTCGTCGTCAAGCGGCCCGGTCACCTGGTCGAGCCAGGCCCAATCCCGCGCAAGCGGCTCGAGGATAACCGCCCGGCCTTGGCGGCGGATCGAAACCTCCGCGGTTTCGAAACGAAATTCCTTGGGCAGACGCACCGCCTGCGAGCGGCCTGACCAGAACACCTTTGCCTTGTCCATTGGCATCCTTTCTGGCCACAAAATCTCAACGCGCGCAGGCGGATTGCGGCATCGGCTCCAGCCGGTAGACCTTGTCGTCGGATGCGGTCTCGCCTTCCGCCGTCTTCGAGCATAGGTCGATGATCGGCAGGCTGCTGTTGGGATTGGCCAGCATCATCGTGCCGTTGGCGCCGCGACGCAGATAAATCTCCCTGGCTGCGATGTCGCAGGAAAAGTCGCTCGTCCTCGCGCTCGCCACACAGCGCCACTGGTCCGCTTCGCCTTCACAACTGTAGCTCTGCGTAACCTCCGCGGCCTTATGGCGCGTGGTGACGGAGACGGCGATATCGGCACCGCTTGGCCAGTTTGCCGGATCGCCTTCCTTGGCGAAGGAGGCCAGCTCGACCGGGCCCCGGAAAACCCGGATGGTGTGGGTAAGCTGATCGGGATGCGAGCCGAGATGCGCGGCATCGTAGTCGCGCCCGTAGCAGAACGGCTGGTCCGGTTTCAGCCGCTTACGCAGCGGTGCTCCCAGCGCCGGATCGACCGGATCGATGCGCGCAAATTCTGCCTTGCAGGTCTGCGCCGGCATGCGGTCGAGCCAAAAGCCGTCGTCTTCCGTGCCGAGTGCCTGCTTGGCGTATTCCTTCTCGCCCAGTTCATCCTCGGCGCCGGCATCGAGATAAAGGTTGCGATGCACACCGGAGACGATCAGCCGGCCTTTTTCATCGACCTTCAGTAAGGCCATGGTGCGGTCGCATTCCATGCCGCAATGGATCTCGCCCGACTGCGGATCATTCTTGCCGCACCAACCGCCGACCCATTCGGGCCTCTTGGCGCCGCGCACCGTTGTCGCCATGAAGCCGTTGTAGCCGGACGGAGCGCTGCTCGGCTCCTCGTTCGGGTGGCTGACCGGATCGTTGCCATAGTAGAAGAAAATCCGCCCCACCTTCTGGTTCGGATGTATCTTGAGATGCGCGGCATCGTAGATGCGCCCGAAACAGGCATCCTTGCCGTCCGGGCTGAGTTCGGTGAGCTTAGGCGTATCGTCGGCAAGGGCGGTGCCGGCAACAGCGGCAAGCAAGGCGACAGCAAGTCCGGCGCCCACAATGGTCTTCGATGTCATGTGCCCCTCCTCGCCCGACAGGACGTGACTTCAATTTATGCTAGGATCGAGGCCGAAGCCACGCAATTTGCGAGGACTGCATACTGGAGAACGACATGATGCGACGCCGCGATATTTTCCGCGTGGGACTTGCCGGAGCCGCTGGCCTTTTCGGGCTGCGCCAAGTCAAGGCGGCGGCCGTGGAAGAGGAAAGGCAAAAGGTCGCCTATCACCTCAGCGACCTCGACAAGGTCGGGTTCGTGCTCGGCAATATCAAGAACCACTATGAGGGCACCGGCGGCAAGGTCGACATCGTGCTGGTCGTGCATGGACCGGCACTCGCCGCTTTCAGGTCGAAGACCGCGTCAGCTGCCATCTCCAGCCGTTTTTCCGGCCTGGTTCGCGACGGCCTGACCCCGCATGCTTGTGCCAACACCATGCAAGGCATGGAGGTTGCGCTCACCGATCTCCTCGATGGCTTCCATGCCGCCGAGAGCGGCGGCGTCGTCAAGCTCGCCGAATTGCAGCGCCAGGGCTACGCCTATTTGCGTCCCTGAGCCGCTACGGACTTGAACATTGGGGCGGCGACGCCCTACGAGGAGTAGGTAGAGTTCGGAGGAATAGACGTGCCAGCCACCACAACCACCCTTGTTACCCCCACCCTGGTCATCCCCGACCTCGCCGGCAAGGCGGTCTTGATCACCGGCGCTTCGACTGGCATCGGGGCGGCACTTGCACTGGCCTACGCCGCGCAGAAATGCCGCGTCGCGCTGCATTACAATTCAAGTCTGGCAGCTGCCGAAAACCTGGCCGGGACCATCCGCAACGGCGGTGGCGAGGTATTCCCAGTCCAGGGCGATTTCTCGATCCCCGCCGATGTCGAGCGCGTCGTCGAGGACAGCGCGCAATACTTTGGCCGGCTCGATGGCCTGGTCAACAATGCCGGCGGCATGCTCGGCCGCGTGCCTTATGCCGAACTGACCGAGGCGCGTTACGACGCGGTGATGGACCTCAACGCCCGCTCCGTGCTGACCGCATCGCGCAAGGCGATGCCATGGCTGAAGCGCCAGGGCGGCTTCATCGTCAACACCTCGTCGATCGCTGCACGCAACGGCGCCGGCGGCGGCGCCGGCCTTTATGGCTCGGCCAAGGCTTTCGTCTCCAATGTGACCCGCGGCATGGCCAAGGAACTGATCGGCTTCAACGTCCGCGTCAACGCGGTGGCGCCGGGCACCATAGCGACGCCTTTCCATGAGCGCTATTCCAGCGAGGAGCAGATGAAAGGCATGGTGGCCACCATTCCGCAGGGCCGCGCCGGCACGCCCGAGGATTGCGTCGGTGCCTATCTGTTCCTCTCGTCCGCTCTGTTGAGCGGTTACATCACCGGCCAGGTGATCGAGGTGAACGGTGGCCAGTTGATGCCGTGAGCGGCGACCTGCATACTCCCGGTTGCATCATCTCAACGGAGCAAGGCGAATGTACGGATTGATCGGCAAGATGCGGGCGACGCGCGGCCAGCGCGACGCAATGATGGATGTCCTGCTCGCCAGCACCGGCGCCATGCCAGGCTGCCTGAGCTACATCATCGCCACCGATCCGGCCGATGCCGACGCGATCTGGGTGACCGAGGTGTGGACCGACCAGGCAAGCCACAAGGCTTCGCTGCAACTGCCGGAAGTCCAGGCCGCGATCGCCAAGGCGCGGCCGATCATCGCCGGCTTCGAATTCCAGGTCGAGACCCGGCCGGTAGGCGGCTTCGGCCTGCCCGCCGTCAAAACCAGCTGACGCCTGGGCTGACGCATTTTTCACCGCCGCCGGGGTTCGCATCTCCTCGCTTCGCGGCTAAGACCGAAAAATGGATTCCCTGCCAGACCAGCCGACCGTCGAACGCATGGCGCGGATGCCCAAAGTCTGGCAGTGGCTGACCCTGCTGATCTTCTCTATCCTGTTTGCCGGCGCACTGGAATTCGGCGCCTTGCCGGCAGCGCTGCTGATAGGACCGATGCTGGCGGCGATCCTGGCCGGCACTAACGGTGCCACGGTGCGCGTGCCGCGCCCTTTGTTCGGCGCCGCCCAGGCGATCGTCGGCTGCCTCGTCGCCGCTTCGATCTCGCCTGACATCTTTCCGGTCTTCTACAGGGAATGGCCGCTGTTCCTGGGAACCGTGGTGGCGACCGTTGCGGCGTCCAGCCTGCTCGGCTGGCTGATCAGCCGCTGGCGTATCCTGCCCGGCACCACCGCCGTCTGGGGCTCATCGCCGGGCGCTGCCACCGCTATGGTGCTGATGGCAGGCGCCTTCGGCGCCGACCAGCGTCTCGTCGCCTTCATGCAATATCTGCGCGTCATTTTCGTCTCCATGACTGCCGCACTTGTCGCAAAGATGTGGGTCGACACATCAGGCATCGAGGTCCCGGCCATCATCTGGTTCCCGCCGATCGATCCAACAGCCTTTGCCGGGACACTTGGCGTGGCGCTCGTCGGCAGCCTCGTCGGAAAGCTGCTCAGGCTGCCGTCACCCTTCTTCGTCGGCACCTTCATTTTCGGCACTGCGGTGCATCTCGGACTGGGCGTGCCGATGCAGTTGCCGCCCTGGCTGCTCGCCCTCGGCTATACGATGATCGGCTGGACCATCGGCCTGAATTTCACCAGGGCAATTCTTCGGCACGCGACGCGGGCGCTGCCGCAGATCGTCGGCTCGATCATCATCCTCATCGCCTTCTGCGGCGGCCTCGGCTTCATGATCAGCCATGTGCTCGGCATCGATCCGCTGACCGCCTATCTGGCAACCAGCCCCGGCGGCATGGACAGCGTCGCCATCATAGCGCCGCCGCACAGCACGTCGACATCTCCTTCGTCATGGCGCTGCAATCGGCACGCTTCCTTGTCGTGCTGCTGATCGGGCCAAGCGTGGCGCGGCTGGTGGCGCGAACTCTGAGGGAATAGAGGGTAATCTGCCGCTGCAGAAAGACCTCCAGCGCTGTCACCTAAATGGATCAGGCGCCACGCAATCTGTTCGCGGCCGCTGAAGGACCAGCCCAGTCGCTCAGGAATGCGTTGGATTGTATAGAAAATGCCAGTCGTTCGGCCCCACTTGCCTCTCTTTGGCTGCTCCTGTATGAAAACCGCCATGATCAACCGCGCCACCTCCGTCGCTTCCCGTCAGACCGGCTTTGCTGGCGAGACCGTGCGCGCGCTTGCTTCCGCTCTGCTGCTTCTCGGCCTTATCGGCGATCGCCGGGTTCGCTGAAGGAGCGCCCGGCGGTCGAACCGCCGCTCACGCGCATGCTCCTTGGCCAGTCTCAAAATTGGCAAGTCACATCTAGCGAATGAACATCTGGTAAAGGCGCCGCTCGGCACCAAATCCGCCTGAAGCGGATCCCGCGAGCCGCCGGGAGAGACGACAATGAACGCACGAGAAGAAATCCGAGCAGACAGCGGCAAGATGGGCAAGGATGCCGCAAAGGCTATGCCAGACGCTGCCCGGGGCATGCCGGAGGCAGCCCGGGGCATGCCGGAGGCAGCCCGCAAATACCAACCTTACCCGACCGTCGGTCTCACCGACCGCGTTTGGCCTTCGAAGGTCATCGACAAGGCGCCGATCTGGTGCTCGGTCGACCTGCGCGACGGCAACCAGGCGCTGATCGACCCGATGGGCCACGAGCGCAAGGCGCGCATGTTCGCCCTGCTCCTCGACATGGGCTTCAAGGAGATCGAGATCGGCTTCCCGTCGGCTTCGCAGACCGATTTCGATTTCGCCCGCTGGTGCATCGAAGAGGGCAATGTCTCAGCCGATGTCTCGCTGCAGGTACTGGTGCAGTGCCGGCCGGAACTGATCACCCGCACCTTCGAGGCGCTGCAGGGCGCCACCAACCCGATCGTGCATTTCTACAATTCGACCAGCGAATTGCAGCGCCGCGTCGTCTTCGAGAAGGACGTCGCCGGCATCAGGCGGATCGCCACCGATGCGGCGAAGATGATCACCGAGAGGGCGGCGAAGGCCGGCGGCGGTTATCGTTTCGAATATTCGCCGGAGAGCTTTACCGGCACCGAGCTCGAAGTGGCGCTGGAAATCTGCAACGCCGTCACCGAGATCGTGAAGCCGACGCCTGAAAACAAGCTGATCATCAATCTGCCGTCCACGGTCGAAATGTCGACACCCAACATCTATGCCGATCGCATCGAATGGATGTGCCGCAATCTCGACAACCGCGAGAACCTGCTCATTTCGCTGCATCCGCACAACGACCGCGGCACCGGCGTCGCCACCACAGAACTCGGTCTGATGGCGGGCGCCGACCGCGTCGAAGGTACGCTGTTCGGCAATGGCGAGCGCACCGGCAATGTCGACATCGTCACGCTGGCTCTCAATATGTACACGCAAGGCGTCGATCCCGGGCTCGACTGCTCCGACATCAACCGGATGAAGGACGTCTATGAATATTCGAACCAGTTGAAGATCCCCGAGCGCCATCCCTATGTCGGCGAGCTCGTCTACACCGCCTTTTCCGGCTCGCACCAGGATGCCATCAACAAGGGAATGAAGGCGTTGCGCAAGGCCAATACGCCGTACTGGGAGGTGCCCTATCTGCCGATCGATCCCGCCGATGTCGGGCGCAATTACGAGGCGATCATCCGCATCAACTCGCAGTCCGGCAAGGGCGGCATCGCCTATGTGCTGCACGCGGATTACGGCCTCAACCTGCCGCGCAACCTGCAGATCGAGTTCAGTCAGGCGATCCAGGCGATCACCGACGCCGAAGGCAAGGAGGTGCCGGCCAAGCGCATCTACGAGCGCTTTCTCGAAACCTATGTCGACCAGCCCGGCGCGCGGCTGAAATTCCTCGACCACCACACCTATCCCGACCTCGAGACCAAGGGCCGGCGTGTGGTGGAGGCGGTCATCCTCGACAGGGGCAAGGAGGTGACGATTTCAGGCTCCGGAACCGGCCCGATCGACGGCTTTGTCGACGCGCTGTCGCGCCATGTCGGCGTGCCGATGTCGGTGCTCGACTATTCGGAGCACTCCATGCAGCGCGGCTCGAATGCCTCGGCCATCTCCTATGTCGAGATGGAGCATCCCGGCGGCAAGCTGTTCGGTGCCGGCATCAACACCAACATCGTGGCCGCTTCACTGGAAGCCGTGGTTTCCGCCGCC
Source organism: Mesorhizobium sp. WSM4813 (assembly GCF_055811555.1). Lineage (NCBI taxonomy): Bacteria > Pseudomonadati > Pseudomonadota > Alphaproteobacteria > Hyphomicrobiales > Phyllobacteriaceae > Mesorhizobium > Mesorhizobium sp. WSM4813. Next base: position 14,949 of record NZ_JBVVQU010000032.1, on the reverse strand, counting down.
AACCGCATCGTCGGAAGACAAGCTGTCGAAAGCTAACAGCGCTGGAGCAAGATGAACCCACATGGTATCTTCTTGCTCTGGCCTTTCGCGCCGTTAACCACCGGAAAATTATCCGGTGGGGTACGCGATCGCATAATGGATGCATGCTTGTATGGCAGGGCAGGCTCTATATGATTGCGTCTTAACCTGTGCCGACTTCGAAAGGATCGACACTTGCAGCATGCCACGCCTGCCGCCCCCGCAGTGCGCGAGACGTTGGAGCGATTGCTAGCCAGCGAAACGTTCGGGAGATCCGAACGAGCGCGTAAGCTGCTTCGCTATCTGGTCGAGCGCGAGCAGGCAGGCGAAGCCGACAAGCTCAAGGGCTTTTCCATCGCGATGGATGTTTTCGGTAAGGACGGCGATTTCGATCCGTCGACCGACGCCGTGGTGCGGGTGCAGGCGGGCAGGCTGCGCGAGCTGCTGCAGCATTACTTCGCCAATGAAGGTGTTGCCGAGCCGATCCGCATCGCCATTCCGCGTGGCGGCTATGTTCCATCCTATGAACGCAACGCCATCCGCCTGCCGGTCGAGCCGGAGCCGGAGGAGCGCATCGAAGCGGTGGCCACCTTGTCGGGATCGCTCGAAGAACCCGGCATGGCCGCAGGCGCCGCATCGTTGATGTCCCCTGTCGTTCTCGAGCCGGCGCCGTCGCTGCTTCGCCATCTCCAGTTCTTCTGGTTGGCGATCGCTCTGGTCATCGCCATGCTGGGCGTGCTGATCCTTCGTCAGGGAAGCGGCGCATTGCTGGCGGGAAGCGATGCCGCGTCGACGATCGAAAACGCGGTGGCAACCGGCAGCATTGCGCCATGGGCTCCGATTGAAACCCTTCCGCTCGTCTACATTGCGGTGAAAACCAACAGCGCCGAGGCTGCCCGCGTCGCGGCATCCCTGCGCGCCGGCCTCAGCGGCTTCGATACGGTCAACTTCATCGGTCGGGACGCCGACGGCCCACCCGATCCGGTCACCGATGCAATCAGCTTCGTATTCGATGTCTTGCCGGGACCAACGGCAGGCGATGTCACTCTGGAGCTTCAAAGCGTGGCGACCGGACGGGTCCTGCTGTCACGCAACTTGACTGCCGCCAACAGCACACCCTCCGCCGTCGAGGACAGTGTCGCCGGCATTTTGAGTTCGGCCGTTCCCGCCTCTGGCACGATTTACAACTATATCGAACAGAGCGGTCTTCAGACCGGCCTGACGGAATGCCTGCTGCTCAACGACAAGTACTATCTCGACCAGGGCGCGAAAACCCATCAGGCTGCCTATCGCTGTCTCGAAAACCTGATCAATCGGGATGCGAAATCGTCGCTCGTCTATTCGGAGCTCGCGACCCTCCATCTCGAGGCGGCCACAGATCACTACGCCTATCCAGCCGGCGCAACGATCGAACAGGCGATGTCGCTTGCCCGTCGCGCCGTGCAGATGGGGCCGACCAGTCCCTATGCGCACCGTGCCTATGGCTATCTCAATTCCCGCCTCGGCAATTCGGAGGAATCGATCCGCTGGATGCACAAGGCCTACGAACTCAACCCTTACGACCTCAGCATGGCGGCAGCTTACGCCTATGGGCTGATTTTCGCCGGCAGGTACAGGGAGGGAACACCGATCCTTGCTCACGCCGCCGAAACCTCAAGCGCGCATCCGACCTGGTGGGACTACGGGCTTTTCGTCGGGCAGTTCATGGCGGGCGATATGAACAAGGCCGCGCTTGCCAGTGAGGCGTTGCAAGCGACGCCAACGAAATCACACTATCTGGCTGCGCGGCTGATCGGCGCGAGGGCAACCGGCCGCAATCAACTGGCGCACGAACTTGTGGACGAGATGACTGTCAAATTCCCGAAATTCGCTGCCGATCCGCGCGCAACCTTTGTCGAGCGGAGATACCCCGCCGATCTGACGGACCGGCTGGTCGAGGCCTTGCGTGCCGCCGGGCTCGGCAATGCCAGCTAGCGCTTTTAACCAGCACGGCTGATCGCGAAAACTTTACTGGCCATCGGCTTGGACAAGGCGCAATCCAGCCACAATCCGGAATCTCGAGTCCTGTTGATTTGCAATAAAACCATAAAATTTCATGATTTCACCGCTTTACGCTGCCGAACGGGGCGCCGGCCCGAAGACGGTTGTCTTCCTGCATGGCTTCGGCGGTTGCCACGACGACTGGCACGAGGTGATTTCGACACTGGCACTTGGTTCACGGACGCTGGCCTATGATCTTCCAGGCCATGGGCTATCCCTCGATTTCCCGGGTGGCGGCCCGGCCAAGACGGCCGCTCGGGCCGTTCTTGCAGACCTCGCCGCACGCAGAATTAGGAGGGTGCATCTCGTCGGCCACTCGATGGGCGGGGCGGCGGCAGTGCTGATGGCATTGGCCGAGCCCGAAAGGATAGCGTCGCTGACGCTTCTGGCGCCGGGCGGTTTTGGGGCTGAGATCAATGGGCTGCTGTTGCGCCGGTACGCTGCCGCTGCCGGCAAGAGTGAAATTCGCGCCTGCCTTGCCGCCATGTCCGGACCGCAAAGCCTGCCCTCGGAGCGCACCGTGGATGTGCTTGGCGAAATGCGCGCGTCCCGGCCAGTTGCAGAAACTTGTCGAGATCGCAGCCGCCATGACCAGGGACGATCGGCAGGGCGTCATCCCGCGCGAACGGCTCGAAACGCTTGATATGCCGGTGATGGTGGTTTGGGGGGTAGATGACGCGGTGCTGCCCTTCACACAGGCCGATGGTCTGCCGGCGCATTTCCACCTGCATCACGTGTTGGAGGCCGGCCATATGCTGGCCGAGGAAGCGCCCGGCCTTATCGCCGAGATCGTCCGCCGCAACATGAAACGCCGCAGCAGGCCGTTCCGTCCAAAATCCGCCGCCGCAGCGAATTGATCCCTCCCTGCCAAGACTGATGGCGCGGCTTCGGGCCGGGTTTTATCTGGTAAGCCGCTTAAAGGCTTATCGATCTCGCAAGTGCATTTTGCCAACGGCTGTGTTAATTCAATGTTAACCAAACCCGCGAGGCAACGCCGATGAAGGATGCAGGCGAGAACATCACCCAGATCGATCAGTCGCGAAAATTGTCCGACGCCATTCGCGACGTGAAAAACGCCTTCGCCGACCGCGATGACGTCGTGGTCGACATGCGCGAGGCTCATCGCATGCGGCTCGATTTGCTTGCCGCCGAACTCGCGCCGATCTTCGCCGACGTGCCCGCAGACATGGACAATTTCGACTTCACCGTCTCGTCCGGGCTGCAGCCGCGCCTATGGATCGACGCCGTCAGCCATGTCGCCATGGGCCGTGACCGCCGCACCTATCGCTTCCTCAAGGACACGCGCATCGGCCGGGTGGTGCTCGCCGAATCAACCGAGATGAAACCCGTTGCCGATCAAGTAACGCGCTACGTCGCGGAGCGCGTCGTCGAGCGCCAGAGGATGCTGGAAGGCGGGGTCGAGCAGGCAGTCGCCGGTTTGAAACGCGCGCTGGTCCCGGAAGCCGAGCCGCCACTGCGATCCGTCCCGCGTGGCAAGCGTTGGTCGGCGTTTCTCTCCGGTCTCGGCCTGATCGCCGCCGGCGCCCTAGTCGGGCTGGCAGTATCGATCGTGTTGTTCTGGGACCGCCTTGTTGCGATGGGACTGAGCTTTAGGCCATAGCGTCCGCGCCAAGCTCCAGAATCTCCAGATCGGAAGGCGGGATGGCCGGCCCGGTCAGGCCACGTCGCGTCAGCCTGATCCGCCAATTGTCCTTTTCGCCATCGATCTCCAACAGATTATATTGCGCCGCCGGACGCCTGCCGCCTGGCGCCTGCCCTGCGGCGGCGACGCCGACCACTGGAATTTTGGCGCCGCGCCCATTGATGGAGAACAGCGTCGGCTCGTGCGAATGGCCGTGCAGCACAAGCTCGGCCCCGTGCCGCTGAACGACCTTGTGGAAGCGGGCAATGCCGAACAGCCGCTTGGGCTGCGACACGGCGCCGCGCACTGGCGGATGGTGGATCATGATCACCCGGAACAGTCCGCGCTTGGCCGTAGCATCGAGCACTTCGCGCAGCCTTTCCGCTTGGTCTTCCAGAAAGAAGCCGTTGGCCATGAACGGAGCCGTGGCCCGCGCCGTCGTCACACCGATCAGCGCGACGTTGCCACGCACGCGCAGATACGGAAAGGCGTCACGGTCGATCGGCGTATTGACGCCGTCGCCGGTCATCCATGCCGTCCACGACCGACAGGCCTTGTCGAAGGCGCCAGGCACATAGGCGTCGTGGTTTCCTGGAACGACCGACACATCATCGGGAGAACCCAGCGTCTCCAGCCAGTGCTTGCCCATCTCGATCTCGCCATCGAGCGCCAGATTGACCAGATCGCCGGTGACAGCAAGGTGATCCGGTGCGCTCGCCTTGATATCGGCGACGATCGTGTCGATGACGGCATCGCGCATGTGGCGGCGGCGGTTGCGCTGCCAGTTGACGTAACCGACCACGCGCTTGGAGGCGAGATCGCGATAGGTTACACCGGGAAGCGGTCCCAGATGGATATCGGAAATATGCGCGAGCCTGAACATCCTTCCTTCATAAGCGACGCGCGCGCTGCTTTCCACCCACGGTTTCGTGGGTGATGACGCGGCCCGATCCGGAGCAAGCTTTCCGCCAGGCCGGCTGGCCGGGTCTCAGGGCAAGGCTGTTTCATCTGTATTTCGTGCTGCGGCGGCCGATGACGCTCGGGGTGCGCGGCTTGATCCACGACCGCACATCCAATTCTGTCTTCCTCATTCGCCACACCTATGTACCGGGCTGGCAGCTTCCCGGCGGTGGCGTCGAACTGGGCGAGACGATGATCGAGGCGCTGGCGCGCGAGCTCTCCGAGGAGGGCAATATTGCATTGACCGCGCCGCCGATGCTGAAATCGATGCATTTCAACCGTCGGGCCAGCCGCCGCGACCATGTCGGCCTCTATTTGGTCGAGCAGTTCAATCAGACGGCGCCGAAGCTGCCGGACCGCGAGATCGCCGCAGCCGGTTTCTTTCCGCTCGACCGCCTGCCGGAAGGAACGACGCCGGCCACGTTGCGGCGGATCGCCGAGATTTTTGGCGGCGCGGCGGCGTCGCCCTACTGGTAGGTCACGCCGCCTTCCTGAACCGATTGCGATCATGCGGCGCCGCGTAGTCCAGTTCCGGCCCGACCGGCACGATGCGCGTCGGGTTGATCGTTTCATGGCTGCCGTAATAGTGCGCCTTGATGTGGTGCAGGCTCACCGTTCCTGCGACGCCCGGGACCTGATAGAGGTCGCGCAGATAGTTCGACAGGTTCGGATAGTCGGCGATGCGACGCAGGTTGCACTTGAAATGGCCGACATAAACCGGGTCGAAGCGGGCCAGCGTGGTGAACAGCCGCCAATCGGCCTCGGTGATGCGGTCACCGACGAGATAGCGCTGGCGAGATAGGCGATCCTCGATTTGATCGAGCGCGGAGAACAATTCGCCAAACGCTTTTTCATAGGCCGTTTGCGTAGTGGCGAAGCCGGTGCGATAGACACCGTTGTTGACTGAGGGATAGACCAGCGCATTGACCGCGTCGATTTCGCCGCGCAGTGCTTTCGGATAGAAATCGAGGCTGGCATCGCCCCATTCGTCGAAAGCTGAATTGAGCATCCGGATGATCTCGGACGATTCGTTGGAGACGATTGTCTGTTCTCGCCTGTCCCACAAAACCGGCACCGTCACGCGGCCGGAATAGGCGGGATCGGCCTTGGTGTAGATCTGATGCAGGAAATCGAGACCGTAGAGCGTGTCGCCGGTGGCGCCGTCTTCGGCCAGGAAGGTCCAGCCATTGGCGCCCATGAAATGGTGGACGACCGAGACGGAAATCACATCCTCGAGCTCCTTCAGTGTTCGAAAGATCAGCGTCCGGTGCGCCCAGGGACAGGCAAGCGAGACATAGAGATGGTAGCGGCCAAGCTCAGCCTTGAAGCCGCGCTTGCGGCCTTCGGCCGGCGTACCATCAACCGTCACCCAGTCCCGCCATTGCGACTGCGCCCGCACGAACTCGCCATCGCTGCCCTTGGTGTCGTATCCGCGGTCCTGCCATTTGCCGTCGACCAGCAATCCCATGCGATGTCCTTTCGTCTCTACAGGGATGTAGGCGCAAGCTGACCACGCGGAAACCGCCAGGCGTTGAACAGTTCGTCAACTCCAGGGCAGCAAACGAAGGGCGCCATGCGAAACGGCCGATTGCAGCGGCTGAAGATTGGTGCTAGCGGAAAATCCGCATGTTCGACTTTGCTTTGATCCGGTTCGACCGACGACGAAAGGGCGCCCGCGCTTGATGAAGCGCTGACTGGCGAACGCTGCCGTTTTGCAGCAAACCTTTCCCCGTCTACCGGAACGCAAAGACCATGAGCCTTGCCGACGTGAAATACCTGCCGGAAACTCCGGCGCATGACCCCGAAATCGAAGCCATCAACGACGAGGCCTTCGGGCCGGGCCGTTTCGTGCTGGGCGCCTACAAGATCCGTGAGGGCGGCCCGCATGAACGCGCTCTGTCCTTCGTGGCCGTCGATGGCGATATCGTTGTCGCTTCGGTGCGCATGACGCGCATCGCGGCCGGCGTCGGCCGCGCGCTGATGCTCGGGCCGCTTGCGGTGCGGCCGGCCTTCAAGAATCTCGGCATCGGCCGCCGGCTGGTGGCGATCGCGCTGGAGGCCGCCGCCAAAGCCGGCATGCCGGCCGTGATACTTGTCGGCGACGAGCCCTATTACGGCCCGCTCGGCTTCAAGCGAATCCCGCGTGGGCAAATCTCCATGCCGCGTCCGGTCGATCCTGACCGGCTTTTGTCGCATGAGATCGTGCCGGGCGCGATGGCACGGCTGGTGGGGGAGGTTTGCCACGCCGATCAGGCAAGAATTGCCGCGCACGTTGCCGCGATGGCGTGACCATCCGGATACTGTTGCGCCGCCCTGTCGGGCTTCGTAGCATGTGGCCGGCAGGATGGAGGACGCCGACATGAACCCGAACGGCCAGATTGCGATTGTCACCGGCGGCGGCTCCGGCCTCGGCGAAGCGACGGCACGTGCACTGGCCGCGAAGGGCGCCGGCGTTGCCATCCTCGACCTTGGCATCGAGCGTGCGGCGAAGATTGCGGCCGATATCGGCGGCATCGCCATCCAATGCGACGTAAGCAGCGCCGACGGCGGTGCTGCTTCAGTAGGGGAAGTGGTAAAAAAGTTCGGCGAACCCCGTATCCTGGTCAATTGCGCCGGCATCGCCATCGGCATGAAGACGATCGGCAAGGACGGCCCGCACCCGCTCGATCAGTACCGCAAGGTGATCGAGGTCAATTTGATCGGTACCTTCAACATGATCCGCCTCGTCGCCGACCGGGCCGCGAAGCTTGAGCCGCTGGAGGGCGCCGAGCGCGGCGTCATCGTCAACACCGCATCGGTCGCCGCCTATGACGGGCAAATCGGCCAGGCGGCGTATTCAGCCTCCAAAGGCGGCGTCGTCGGCATGACGCTGCCGGTGGCGCGCGACCTTGCCCGGTCGGGCATTCGCGTCTGCACCATCGCGCCCGGCATCTTCAAGACGCCGATGGTGGCCGGCATGCCGCAAGAGGTGCAGGATTCGCTTGGCGCCGCGGTACCCTTCCCGTCGCGTCTCGGCGAGCCTTCCGAATATGCAGCCCTTGTGCTGCACATCGTCGAAAACCAGATGCTCAACGGCGAGACCATCCGCCTCGATGGCGCCATCCGCATGGCGCCGAAGTAGCCGACCATGGGTGCCGACGTCGCCCCGCAGGCGAAGACCGGCCCGCTCGCCGGTCTGACGGTGATCGAGATGGCCGGGATTGGACCGGTGCCGCTCGCCGGCCTGATGCTGTCGGAGATGGGAGCCGAGGTGCTGCGCATCGAGCGGGCTGGATCGACCCAGCCGTTTCTGGCGCTACCGGATGAATACGACATCGACCGTCACGGCCGCTCCATCCTGCGGATTGACCTGAAGCGCTGGGAAGGCGCCGAACTGGTGCTGCGCCTTGTCGAAAAGGCCGACATTCTGGTCGAAGGGTTTCGTCCTGATGTCATGGAGCGGCTTGGTCTCGGGCCGGATGCGGCATTGGCGCGCAATCCGGCGCTGATCTACGGCCGCATGACGGGGTTCGGCCAGGACGGGCCGCTATCGGATCGTGCCGGCCACGACATCACCTACCTCGCCTATTCGGGTGTGCTGCACGCCATCGGCCAGGAAGGAAGCCGGCCAGTCCCACCGCTCAATCTTGTCGCCGATTATGGCGGCGGCGCCATGATGCTGGTTGCCGGGGCGCTGGCCGCCCTGTTTGAGCGGTCGCGCTCCGGCAAGGGCCAGGTGATCGACGCCGCGCTGACCGAGGGCGCTTCGATGCTGGCGACACCTGTGCACGCCTTGATTGCGGCGGGCCTTTGGAGTGATACGCGCGGCGCGAACCTGTTCGATTCCGGCGCGCCGTTTTACGACACCTATGAGACGGCGGACGCACGTCACGTCGCCGTCGGCTGCCTTGAACCCCGGTTCTTCGCCGAATTCGCAAGACTGCTGCCGCTCGACGAACGTTTTGTACGCGGCCAATACGACAGGACGTTGTGGCCGCAGATGCGCGCTGCCATTGTCGATCGGGTCGGGCAGAAGACACGGGACGACTGGGACCGTCTGTTTGCTGCGACCGATGCTTGCGTTGCACCGGTTCTGTCGTTGCGGGAAGCCAGGGATCATCCGCACAATCGCGCTCGCAACGCCTTTGTGACGTCGGGTGCGCTTGAGCGGCCCGCCCCGGCGCCGCGCTTTTCGCGCTCCCGGCCGACCCTTGCCGCCATGCCGGCCGATCGCGATTGTCAGGCGGCGACCGTGCTGGCACGCTTCGGCCTCTCGGAAAGCGAAACTGAGGCCCTTGTCAAATCCGGTGTAATAGGCCGATAACCGGAGAAAAAAATCAGCTTAAGACGGTGTGGATTTTGGACGACCGAAAAAAGGACGTGATCCGCGAGACCGACGCCGAAGCGACCAGGCTGGCGAAGACGCTGATCCGCAGTGCCCGTTTCGGCGCGCTCGCGGTAATCGAGCCCGGGACCGGTTCGCCGCTGGCCAGCAGGGTTGGTGTCGCCACCGATATCGACGGCACGCCGCTGATCCTTGTATCGATGCTATCCGCCCATACCGGCGCGATCCTTGCCGACCCGCGCTGTTCGCTGCTTGTCGGCGAGCCCGGCAAGGGCGATCCGCTGGCGCACCCGCGGTTGACGCTCGTCTGTCGGGCAGCACGGCTTGAGCGTGGATCCGAAGAGCACGCCCGCGTCGAACGGCGCTATCTCAACCGCAACCCCAAGGCGAAGCTCTATGCCGGACTTGGCGACTTCTCGATCTTCCGCCTCGAGCCGGAACGCGCCAGTCTCAACGGCGGCTTTGGCAAGGCCTACTTGCTCGAGCGCGCCGATCTGGTGACAACCGCGCCGATCGTCGAAGAGCTTGCCGCTGGTGAACGATCCGCCCTCGACCACATGAATGCCGAACATCGCGATGCAATTGCCGTCTACGCGCGCCATTTCGCCAAGGCCGCAGGCGACGGCTGGGTCGTCACCGGCTTCGACGCCGACGGCATGGACCTGGCGTTGGGCGACGATGTCTGCCGGGTCTTCTTTCCCGAGCCATTGAGGACGGCGAGCGAGCTTAGGCATGTTCTGGTCGACATGGCAAAAACCGGCCGAGTGGCGGATTAAACACAGTCCGACAGTTAATCGCGTCGGGCCGAAAGCAAGTCTTGAGGTTTGAGCGAGATGTTCTACGCTTTCCCGGTAGCGTTGAATCGCCAGCGCACATTCGCGAGTGAGCCTATGGAATCAGACGCTATTGCCCCCATAGCGCCGGATGAGCAGGAAGGTACGGGGGATCGATGGTCTCGAAAAAGCTAATCGCCAATGCCGAATCAGCGGCTGCGTTTCTGACGCTGATGGGCAACGAGAAACGACTGTTGATCATGATCTACCTGGCCGACGGTGAAATGTCGGTCGGCGCTATCGCCGAGAAGGTTCTGCTCAGCCAATCCGCCCTGTCACAGCATCTCGCCAAACTGCGGGCGCTCGATCTCGTCGAGACCCGGCGTGACCGGCAGATGATTTACTATTCCTGTAAATCCGATGCCGTGCGCGAACTTCTCAACACGCTGGACGGGATTTTCGGCGACGGTGAGCTATCGCAGATGGCATACCGCCCGCGTCGCTCCGGGACTTGACCGGCGAATGCATGTCGCCCAAAAGCCTGCCCTTGGGCTTGACCGAGGGTGCGAAGCGGTTTTGGGATAACGACATCCACAAATGCAAGAACTGGCCCGGGCACCTCCTACCTCGCTGACGGTTCTTAGAGCGACTTGCGTCCACTTGGACGCAGAAAGTACTTTGGATCCACGCATCGAGCTGTCCGAAAGCCCGCTACGATTTTCGGGGCGATGCGTGTCCGCCGAGGCAAGCATGCGCCCCATTCGTATCGAAGACCCGCAAGACCCGCGCGTCGCCGCCTATCTCGACATCCGCGAGCGCGATCTTGCCGGCCGGCAGGGCCGCTTCGTTGCCGAAGGCAAGGTGGTGCTCGAAATGCTGCTCGCGGCCAAACGCTTTACGGCCGAATCGGTGCTGGTACTCGAAAACCGGCTGGCAGGCCTCGACGGAACCCTGCGCAAGGCGCCAGCCGACCTTCCGGTCTACGTGGCGGCCAGCGACGTCATGGACAGGATTGCCGGCTTTCACATGCATCGCGGCATATTGGCGATTGGCCGCAAGGGCGCGGCGCAGCCTGCAGAGGCCTTGCTGGATACCTTGCCCGCCCGCGCGTTGATCGTCGTGCTGGTCGGCATCGCCAACCATGACAATATGGGCTCGATCTTTCGCAACGCCGCCGCCTTCGGCGCCGATGCCGTATTTCTGGACGCGACCTGCTGCGATCCGCTGTACCGCAAGGCGATCCGCGTTTCAGTCGGCGCCGCGCTGAAAATTCCCTTTGCCTCCTTCACCGAGACCGTCGGCTTCACCGCCGCGCTCGACCGGCTGGGCTTCGGCCAATTCGCGTTGTCGCCGCGCGGGCAAACCGGCATCCGAGATGCGAAAAGGACTGAGCGGCAGGCGCTCTATCTCGGCACCGAAGGCGAAGGCCTGCCCGAAAGCCTGCTCGCCCGCCTGCGGACGCTGCGGATCGATATGGCAGAAGGCTTCGACAGCCTGAATGTCGCCGCCGCGTCAGCCATCGCCTTGCATCATTTTTCGGCAAGCAGGACCTGAGCCGCAGAAGACAAGCATCACTGCCTGGGCTCAATGCGTCGATTCGGCCTTCTGCAGCGCCCGCACGCGATCGGCAAGGCTGCGTTCGCCGCTTCCCGGTTGGTTGGGTGCCGCAAGCACCTTTGTGATCGGCGACTCCGGCCCGTCGAGCTTCGCCGTCAGGGCGACGACTTGCGCCGCCAGGTCGCTCATCTGCTCGCGCAACGCAGCGCTGGCGCGGCGTGGATCGTTGCCGTCTTCGGATTTGGATGCCTCGTAGGCGGCAAGATCCGCTTTCAGCCTCTTGTTCTCGCGGGCCAGTGCCGTCAACCTCGCCTCCAGCTGCTCCCGGTCGCTGTCGAGCTTGGCGACAGCTTTTTCGATATCGCCCTTGACGGCCACATCGGCCTGACTGCCTTGCGCTCCGACGAGAGGCACCGCCGACGCGTTTTCCACGCTTTCGCTTTTCGACTTTTCGCGAAGCCGCGCGATTTCCTTTTCGCGGCGTTCAAGCTTGTCCTCGCGATCGGCAAGCGTGGCGAGCAGGCGCTCGATCTTCTTTTCCAGTTCGCCGGTCCTTTTCTTCTCGGCCTTCAACGCGTCTCGCGCGGCCTTGCTCTCGGCCGCGATCTCCTGTTGGCGCCTGTTCGCCTCCTTGCGCTGGCTGCGCAGCACCGAAATGTCGTCGGCCAGCTTTTGCAGTTCGGATTCGCGCGCCACAAGTTCTATCTGACGGCTGCTGGAAGAAAAGCTGGCGTCGTCATACATGTGCTCCAGCTTTTTCAGTTCGAGCACGCGCTTTTCCAGGGCATGCTCGGCTTGAGCAAGCCGATCCGACAAAAGCTGCAACTGGTCTTTACGCTGCCGAAGGTCTTCGCCCTTGGCCTCGAGTTCGGAAAGGGCCTGTTCCTTGTCCTTCCGCTCAAGCGCCAACTCCTTCAGTGCCTCGCGGCCACGGCCGATCTCGACAAGCTGTTCGGCCGATTTCTCGCGCAACGACTTGACGCTCATCTCGAGCCGGCGCGTCGACATGGCGAACTCGGCGCGGATGCGATCCTTCTCCGCCTGGATCTCGGCCAGCGTCAGCGGCATCGAGCCCTCGACGCGTTTGCGCGTCAGCATCACGGCCCGCCGCCAGATGGCCGGGGCAATCATCAGCGCCACAAAGCCGGCGCAGAGAAAGCCGAGGACAAAGAACAGGACCGACTGAACCAAGGTGACTATCCGTTATGGACGGCAAACAACCGTAAGCGACTGTGCCACGTTCGCATGACGGAATTCCAGCGCCGCGGCAAGGGTTTGCCGCAGCAATGTTCGGATCGTCGACCTTGGGACCAGTCGAGATGATGAGCCAACCGCTTGCTCAGAACGGATTCCAGGTGGCACGCTGGGTCAGCTTGAGATAGCCGAGATTGACGCCAAGCCGGGCGCCGACGCCGGTGCGGATCGGCACCAGCAGCACATTGTTGTTCTTCATCACGTTGAAGCCGACGCCAGCCACGAGATAGGCGGAGCCGGCAACGCCGCCGAAACGATTGTAGAGGCCGTTCACGTCGTCGAGATTGTAGACCAGCATCATCACCCGCGAGCCCTCGCCACCAAAATCCCAGCCGAGCGACGGGCCCTGCCAGAACACTTTGTGATCGCCGGCATTCTTGGTGTAGAGCGTGCCTTCGCCATAGGTCAGGCCACCGATCAACGCGCCCGAGCCCTCCTCGCCAAGCAAATAGCCATTAGGCAGGCCGTAGGAGGCGAAAATCTTCTCGACGACGGTGGCGAGCCCTCCCGACGTCGCGCCGAAGAATTTATGACCGGAATCGACGATCTCCTGAGCGGTGTATTCCTGGGCCCGCGAAGGCGAGGTTGAAAAAACGACGACAACGCCCATAAGAGCGATCGCCATTGAGATGACACGGAAAAAACTCCGGTCGTAGTATCGGGAAAACATGCTTCCAATCTCCGTCAGGGAGCACTTTCGCCGACGCCTCGCATCCGTGCGGCTCTTTGGCGGCCGCTAAGGATAACTGTTATGGGCAAACTATGCCGTAATCCTTTTTCAACCATTAAGCTTTCACATGAAGATGGCGGTTAGAAGGCTGGTTCGAGCTGGTTTCGCGTCGCCCCGCAGTATCCGCGCCCTGCGTGAACACACCATTTTCGATAACGGCAATTCCGGATTTGTTGCTGCACGCTCAGGCGCTGTGTATTCAGTAGGCCTTGGGAGAGAGCGTGATTCGTGTGGACAGGCGTGACCATTGATCGCCCGGCCATTTCTAGTGAAATTTTGCAGGGACTTTCGCCGATGGCCGAGCTTTTCACCCTTTCCGCACCCGATCTCGCAGCGCTTTTGTGCAGCCGGGTCTGCCACGACATCATTTCGCCGGTCGGCGCCATAAACAACGGGCTTGAGCTGCTCGACGAAGGCGGCGCCGACGAAGATGCCATGAAATTGATTCGCCAGAGCGCCAGAAACGCTTCGGCCCGCCTGCAGTTCGCCCGCATCGCCTTCGGCGCAGCCGGTTCTGCCGGCATGATGATCGACACGGGGGACGCCGAGGCCGTTGCGATCGCCTTTTTGAAGAACGAAAAGCCGGAACTGGTCTGGAACGGAACCCGTGCGCTGCTGCCCAAGAACAAGGTCAAGCTGCTGCTCAACCTCATTCTCGTCGCCAACGCCGCCATTCCGCGTGGCGGTAAGCTTACGGTTACGCTTGAAAACCTCGACACAGAACCACGCTTTGCGCTCGCCGCGAGCGGTCCGATGCTGCGCGTGCCGCCCAAATTCCTGGAACTCCATTCCGGCAACAAGCCTGAGGAACCGATCGACGCGCATTCAGTGCAGCCCTACTACACGCTGCTTCTGGCGCGCGAGGCGAACATGACGATATCGATACACGCAACCGCAGAAGAAATCGTGCTATCGGCCGCTTGAAGTTACTAACATGAGTGACAAGAATAGATAAGTATTTTTAGGCAATGTTTACTAGGCCTTCACGATCTAATGAAATGAACCTTCCAGGCTAGTTCGACCGAAGCATCATCAGGAGGTTCCGTAAAAACTGGTCTTGCAAAAATTTTATCTATTGGCTTTTCAGCTTCTTTACCGGATTGATCCTACCGTGCCTTTCAGTACCGCGACGCTGCCGGATTGCCGCATGGCACAGAGGGCCCGGAAATGAAACGCTGCATGTTCATCGACGATTCGAGCGTCATCAGGAAGGTCGCGAAGCGCATCCTGGGTGGTTCCGACATGCTGATCATCGAAGCTGCGCGCGGTTTTGACGCGGTCGAGATGTGCACTGCCGACATGCCGGATATCATCGTCGTCGACGGCGCCTTGCCGGACATGCAGGCGGAGGACGTCATCCGCCGCGTACGCGCCATGGAAAGTCCGGTGCAGCCCCAGATCCTGATTTCGCTGGTTGAGGTCGACGTCGCTTCGATCATGCGGGCAAAGCGCGCCGGCGCTCAAGGCTATCTGCTGAAGCCGTTTAATCGGCCGCAACTTCTCGAGTGCTTCCGCACCTTGAGAATTGCAGCCTGATTTGCCGACCCCCGCCGCATGGCTCGGGAATCGCCGCTCTAGAGCATCGGACGTTCAAGTGAGTCCATACCCTGCTGCTGTGAAGTAGTTTCTGCATTCAACTGGCGAGAACAGA
>NZ_JBVVQU010000031.1:0-79126 GCF_055811555.1 Mesorhizobium sp. WSM4813 | reverse complement strand
TCCTACAGGAAGTGAATCACGAACGTCGCCTCACTGGAATCCCCTCTCGATTCAACCTGAGCGTCCGACGCTCTAATGAGGCCAAGGATTTGCGATCGGACCAACTCGCGAGCCTCTGGCTGAACGAACGACATCAAGAGTTCGACCCGCTCCTCGATATTCTCGGGAAGATCCGCAGCAGGATCGATGAGGTCGTTGCCGTGCGCGTAGAGATTTTCCGTCAGTTTTTTGTCGAGGTCGGAAAAAATACCCATTGATCTGCTCCAAGCCAGCTTCTCTGCTTTAATTGAAGGCTGACGGAAATGTTCCCCGGATGATCGATCACAACAGCTGCTTCTCCGGCCGAAACGCTGGGGCTGGTCCAGCTTCACTGTCCGGCCTGCAAGGAACTCAGGCAGTATGGTCGGCGCTTCGCCCCATCCCGCGACGGTGTCGACGACGAGGGCTCCATGCTACCGGCGACCCACTATTACCTTAATGTCGGACAAGTAGTGATACATTTATACGAGGTGCGAAAAAGCAAGGCCAATAAAACTGATTAGTTACAACGTAGGTACTCTCGCAAATGTGGTATTGTCCGTCCCGGGATTCCTGCACACGGTCCCGTGGGATTGTGAAATTAGCGGCAAGTAATTGTAACCACCGTCTATCCTGGACCGGACCGAAGACCGAGGTATGGCGTGGCAATCGGAGCCACCGCAACACTTGAAGCTCGTCTGCGGGTCAATCCTGTCTTCGTACCAATCATGGGCGCTAGCGGAAGTTGCCGTGGCGATACACATTGCCGTGAAGATGAATGTTCGCAGGGCATTCATCAAGTATTTGGCAGGCGCCGCTCGTTCGACATGTATATTAGCGTTCCATTAAAAATGCCATTGGCCTCCGACTGACCAACGCAGCTCCAGCAAGCGACGCTCGCAACTGAAAGACCGCATTGGGTCAGGTGTTCCGGTTGAGCCCAATGTCCGGTTTCTGGGGGCAAATGGGTCAGGATTGGGTCAGTTCGTGACCTGGCCCCAGCAGGTTGAAATGAACCCAGAGGCTGCCGGCCCGCTCTTGACCCACACCCTACCATCAACCAGGCGTCTCTCATTCGTTTCCGTGTCGGCGCCAATGTTCGCCGAAGGACTGTCGCAAATTTACCCTGCCGCGCGGGCGCGGAGAGCTTGGAATGTTAGGCGCCGCGGGGACTGAGGTGAGCGGCTTTGAATTCACCGGCGAAGAACCCGGGCAAGGCAACCGGCTACCGGGTTCTTTGGCCAGCATCAGCCCTGCGACTGCCTCCAGTCAGCCGATGGAATGACGTTGACCATCCACGGGACGCCAAACCTGTCGACCAGGGAGCCGAAGCCGGGCGACCAGAAGGTCTCGCCGAATGGCATGACAGCCTTGCCGCCGTCAGACAGTTGATCGAACCAGCGTTGGGCTTCGGCCTTGTCCTCGGTGTGCAGGGTGACGTCGAAACCGTTCTTCGCTTTGTCGATGTTGGGTGCCCATCCGACGTCCATGTCGGCACCCATCAGCGCCTGATCCCCGACATCGAGCCAGCAGTGCATCAGCCAAGTCTTGTACTTTTCATCAGTGATCGGCATGCCGGGGGGCGCATCGCCATAGGGCATGGCGGCAGTGATTTTTCCGCCCAGGACCTTGGCGTAGAACTCGAATGCCTCGCGGCACTGGCCCTGGAAGCTCAGGCTGGTCACGATCTTCATGGTCGTCTCCATTTGATTGGTCTCAGATCCTTGGGAAAGCGGCCGACGATTGACCCTTCTTCATCTATGTTGATATCAACGTAAGGAGCCTATGGATGTCAACCTTTCAGATGCACGCTCCTGCCGACCTTGCCTTCGAAACCACCCTTCTGGTGCGTGACACCTGCCTGTGCCTGCATGCGCAGAGGGCGGCGCGTGCGCTCGCACGCCATTTCGATGTCGCGCTGAAGCCCGCCGGCATCACCAGCGGACAGTTCTCTATCCTTATGTCGCTCAATCGGCCGAAACCACCGAACCTCGGCAGCGTGGCGGCGCTGCTGGTGATGGACAGGACGACCTTGACCACCAATCTCAAGCCGTTGGAGCGTCGTGGCCTCGTCGATACGGTGCCCGATCCAACGGACAGGCGCGCTCGACTGCTGCGGCTGACGCCAGCCGGCCGGGCGGTTCTGGCCGACGCGGTGCCGATCTGGCGGCATCTCCATGCGACGATCGAAACGGCGCTGTCCGACCCGAACCATCTGCGCTCGGAATTGAACCTCCTTTCGAGATCTGACGGCGTCGCCGGGCTCAAAAGCATATAAGCAGTGTGGAAATTGTAGGCGGCAGTCTATGGGTGCTCAATGTGCTGCCGTCTTGATCCTCCGCCGGTTATACGTTGCCAGCATGATGTTCATGTTGTCCAGGGGTGATAGGGATCTCGGAGAATTGGCGCCGGAGAGAAGGCGGTCCAGCAACTCAGCCCGCAGCATCGCCGACATGGAACCGAGGTCAGGTTCGGTGATTTAGGGAGGGCGGACTGGTTTTTACGGAGGTTTAGGTGAACGGGTTTTTGAATGTGGGACTTTCGACGGCCGTGACGGGCACGGTCGCAAGCTTTGTGACGGCGGCGGTTCTAGCCCTTCTGGCCAAAGCCGAAGGCAAATCCGCACTGCAGCCGACCAACGCCACCAGCCACTGGCTGCACGGCGATAAAGCCGGTGCGGTCAGCAAAGCCGACCTCGCACACACTGCGGTGGGCTTCGGCACCCACCATGCCTCGGCCATGTTCTGGGCCGCGCCGTTCGAGGCTTGGCTCGCCCGAAACCCTCAGCGGTCGCCGCTGCTGATGCTGCGCGATGCCTCGGCGGTGGCCATGATTGCAGCCGTCGTGGATTATCTCGTCGTGCCGAAGCGGCTCACCCCAGGCTGGGAGACCGTGCTTTCGAAGCGCTCCATTGCCGCCACGTACGTCGCCCTTGCTCTGGGCTTGACTGCCGGCGGACTGATCGCGCAGGCGATGCGGAAGACAGTGCTGAGCTATTCGAAAGAATAGGTGAAACCTCCTTCGGAGGCTCCGACTGTCACCTTCGTCATCTTTTCGCCCTCGAGCGACCGGTTCAGCACGCCGCGGCTCAATTCCGGCAGAAGCGTGTTCGTCAAAATGGCGTCAATCATCCGCCCGCCGGATTCTATCTCGGTGCAGCGGGCCTTGACCAGATCCATGACGCCGTCACCGATCACCAACTCGGCATCGTTGCTTAAGCGCAGCCGGCGGGCGATCTTGGCGAACTGATGGCGGGTGATCGCCTCGATCATCATGTCCGAGAGCGGGTAGTAGGGGATGGTTACCACCCGGCCCAGGAAGGCTGCTGGGAAAACCTTCAACAGCGGGCTGCGCAATGCTGTGTCGAGATCGTCGAGCCCCGCCCGTACGGTTCCGCTTCTGGTCCGGTCCATGATGACTTCGGAGCCAACGTTCGAGGTGAGCAGGATCAGCGTGTTTTTGAAATCGATCCGGCGGCCTTCACTGTCGTCCATCATTCCCTTGTCGAAGACCTGGAAGAAGATTTCATGCACGTCCGGATGTGCTTTCTCGACCTCGTCAAGCAGGATCACCGAATAGGGCTTGCGCCGGACCGCCTCGGTCAGGATGCCGCCCTTGCCGTAGCCGACATATCCGGGTGGCGCGCCCTTCAAGGTAGAGACCGTATGCGCCTCCTGGAACTCCGACATATTGATCGAAATGAGGTTCTGCTCGCCGCCATAGAGCGTCTCGGCCAGGGCCAGCGCGGTTTCGGTCTTGCCGACGCCCGAGGGACCGCAGAGTAGAAAAACCCCCACTGGTTTTTCGGGCGCGCCGAGCCCGGCCCGGCTGGTCTGCACGCGCTTGGCAATCATTTCCATGGCGTGGTCCTGACCGACTACGCGTTCGGACAGAGTGGCGGCAAGCCGCAGCGCCTTTTCGGTCTGGCTCGACAGCATCCGGCCGGTCGGGATGCCGGTCCAGTCCTGTACCACGGCAGCCACGGCGTTGCGGTCGACTGACGGCAGGATCAGCGGCGTTTCGCCCTGCGCTTGTGCGAGTTCGGCCATCAGCTCCCGCAGCCGCGCGAGATCGGCAGCCGGATCGGGTGGAGAAGGATCGGCAGTGGCCGTTTGATCCGCATCGGTTTTGGGCGCTTTGATCTCAGATACATCGGCGCTTGCGGTTTCGGCGACCGCCTCCGGAGGCTCCACGGCATCGAGCGGCACACCCTCGCCGCGCAGCCTGGCGCGCAATTCGAGTATCTCGCCAACCAGCGCCTTTTCCCGATCCCAACGTTCCTGCGCTGCAGCAAGCGTGAGTTCGGTCTCGGCAAGCCCGGTTTCGACCCGAGCCTGCCGGTCGGCCACGCCGATGCCGATAGCTGCCTCGCGGCCGATGATGGCGCGCTCGACCTCCAGCGCCTGGCGGCGGCGCATAATGTCCTCCACCTCCGCCGGGGTGGCATGCTGCGAAATGGCGACACGGGCGCAGGCGGTGTCGAGAAGGCTCACGGCCTTGTCGGGCAGTTGCCGCGCCGGGATGTAGCGGTGGGACAGGTTGACCGCCGCCTCGATCGCCTCATCGAGGATCTGCACCTTGTGATGCTGCTCGAGGACACCGGCCACACCGCGCAGCATGAGAACAGCCACCGCTTCCGACGGCTCATCTATCTTGACGACCTGGAAGCGGCGGGTGAGTGCCGGGTCCTTCTCGATGTGCTGCTTGTATTCGGCCCAGGTCGTTGCTGCGATCGTGCGAAGCTCACCGCGTGCCAGCGCCGGCTTCAGCAGATTGGCCGCATCACCGGTCCCTGCCGCGCCGCCGGCGCCGATCAAGGTGTGAGCTTCGTCAATGAAGAGTATGACCGGCGTCTCTGAGGATTGGACCTCGTCAATGACCGCCTTCAGCCGTTTTTCGAATTCGCCCTTTACGCTTGCGCCCGCCTGCATCAGGCCGACATCGAGCATGCGTACGCTGACGCCCTGCAGCGTCGGCGGCACGTCGCCCTCGGCGATGCGCAAGGCAAAGCCCTCCACGACCGCGGTTTTGCCGACCCCGGCCTCGCCGGTCAGGATCGGGTTGTTTTGCCGGCGTCGCATCAGGATATCGACGATCTGCCTGATCTCGGGATCGCGCCCGACGACCGGATCGATCTTGCCGTCGCGGGCGCGCTGGGTCAGGTCGATCGCATACTTCGCCAGCGCCGAATCCCCGCCCGCAGCCCGCCGCGGTGTTTCGGCGGTGGGAGCTGCCGCGGGGGAGCCGGCCTCGAGCGAACCCTCCGTCACCTCGGCGAAGCGCGCGATGACCGCGTCGGCATCGATCCTGTCGAACTCGCCGCTGATCTTCGACAGCAGGCCGTCCAGCACCGGCGTCTTCAGGCAGGCTAGGATGATATGGGCGCTGCGGACCTCCTCTACGCTGAACTCCAGCGCCGCCAGGTTCCAGGCTTCCTTGATGGCGTGGAAGATATGATCGGAAAGTTCCTCGATCGAGGTTGCGCCATAAGGCAGCTTATCGACAGCGCGGGTCATGTCGGCCGATAGCCGGCTCAGATCCACTCCGGCGTCGGCAATTATCAGCTGCATGTCCGAGCGCTCGGAAAGCACTAGCTGTTCGATCCAGTGGACGAGTTCGACATAGGGATTGCCGCGCAATTTGGCGGCGTCGCCGGCCGCCTTGAAGGCGCGCAAACAGACAGGATTGAGTTTGGCGACCAGTTCCTTGCGTTTAAAGCTCTGCGACGACCGGCGCTGTTCCATCGAACTTGCTCCTCCAATCTGCCAGTCAACAAACTGCCACATAAGCGGCGACTTGACAAAGGAGCGTTATCCACGGGGCGTCTGGGTGTTCGAACCGGTCGACTTCTTCCCTCCCAGCAGAAGCCGACGCCATCGGCTACAAACAGCCGCGGAGTGCCCAGCTCGCGATGCCTTCACATACAGGGTTCGACAATTGCGACCAGCGATTTCGAGCTCAGGCACCGGCTTGCAAGCTTCCATTAAGATTGAGCAGCAACTAAATTGTGGTAAAGTGTCGCGGTGTGGTAACGTTGGGTCACGCACGGCCCAAGAGCCGCTCGCTGGGGGATGGTGTGATTGATCTCGCACTCTGGCTGAATCCGTTGGACGGTGAAAATCCGTCAGGGGAGGATTTGCGCAACGATCCAGCCTTTCATGAGCTGGAACGTCTGACGGAACAGCAGAAAAAGGTCGAGTATCAAGGGAACGCCAAGTTAGAAGTTGCCGTTCCGATCGACTGGTCCACCGTGCTCACCAAGGCCGAAGAGCTGCGTCCACACGGCCGGGACCTGCGCCTCCTCGTCATCGTTACGCGTGCTCTGGCCAACGAGTATCGGCTGGCCGGGCTGGCTGAGGGCCTGACCCTCATAGCGCAGACCTTCGATCAGCACTGGGCAACCATGCACCCGGCCCTGCGGTCCGGTGCCACGCCACGCGACGCCGCCTTGCGCCGCATCAATGCGCTGACTGACCTTCAGAACAGCCAGGATGGCCTGCTCAAGGACCTGCGGAAAATGACGTTTTTCGCGCCGCGCGCCATCGGGCCGGTCCTCGGCGAGGACCTGGAGAAGGGTTCCCTCGAAGAGCGCGTCATGCTGCTGGAGGCTGCCTCGGGGCTGAACGCGGCCGAAAAGGCAGCGCTGGCGAGCGCACACAGCCAACTGTTGAACCGGGTGCGCAGCGCATGCGCGACACAGATCGATCAGGCCGGCGCGGAGATGACGTCGCTCATCGCCGACGCCCGCGCCGCGATCGCGGCTCTCGATGCGGTCGAGGCCGCCCTCAACGCTCGCGTCGAAGGTGGCTCCACCGCTCCGGAATTGAAACGGTTTCTGCAGCGTGTACTGACGACCCTCGAACGAAACTCGGCCGCCGGGGCCGCCGCGAATGGCGCCGCGAAGCCAGTTTCGGCACCTGCGGAACCGGCAACGCCTGCTCGAAACGGTCATGGAGCCGATCCTATGGCAAGTGTGGCAAGCTACGCGGAGCCCGCCAGCAGCAGCCTACCCGACCGGATTTCCTCGCGCGACGACGTCGTGAAATGCCTCGACCTCGTCGTCGCCTTCTATGACCGCACCGAACCGTCGAGCCCGATCCCGCACCTCGCGCGGCGCGTGCGCCGGATGGTGCATATGGATTTTGTTGAACTGATGGAAGATCTCGCCCCGTCGGGGCTGAAGGAATTCCGGCTTCTTGCCGGCGTTCCCGATGCCAAGAAGGCGGCTCAGAAGGATGAAAGGTAACAAGCCATGGTAGCCGAAAGCAAAGCGAAGGTCATCGAACGAAATCGCGCACCGCGCGTGCAGATCGCCTATGATGTGGAGACCTACGGCAGCCCGACGACGATCGAACTGCCGTTTGTCATGGGTGTGATGGCCGACCTCTCCGGCGCTTCACAGACCAGGGAAGCGTCGAAATCGGTGTTGGACCGCGCCTTTGTCGAGACCGACGCCAACCGCTTCCCGAAGTTCATGGAGGCACTCGGGCCACGCGTGAAAGCCCGTGTGAAGAATACACTACCCCAGGCTGAAGGGGCCGAACGGGACGAGGAACTGGCGCTTGACCTCACCTTCACCAAAATGGGTGATTTCGCGCCGGACAAGATCGCCGAGCAAGTCCCGCAATTGGCCGAAATCCTCAAGATGCGTCGTCAGCTCGAGGAACTGCTCGGCTTCATGGACGGCCGTGTCGACGCCGAAAAGCGCATAGCGCAACTTCTGAATAACGAGCCGCTTCTCGGCAAGATCGCCAACCAGGCATTATCCGACGACGACAAGGTTCAGGAGTAAATCATGGCCGAACAACAAAAAACCGCAGCCGTTGCCGCTGAGGCGGAAGCCATCGACCTCGGAGAATTCAGCGGGCTCCTCGAGAAGGATTTCAAGGTCAAGAAGGACGACAGCGAGAAGCTGCAGCAACTCGTGCGCAATCTTGCGCTGGCGGCGCAGTCCCGTTCCGATACCACAACCATCTCGTCCAACGCGATCAAGTCGATCAAGTCGCTGATCGCAGGCATCGACAAGATGTTGTCGGAACAGGTCAACGAGATCCTGCACGCGCCGGAAGTGCGCGAAATGGAAGGCACTTGGCGCGGCCTCTGGTATCTCGTCAACAACACCGAAACGGATCAGAAGCTGAAGATCCGGGTGATGAACATTTCCAAGGAGCAGCTCGCCGACACGCTTGAAGACTATGAAGGGCAGATGTGGGATCAGAGCCCGATCTTCAAGAAGGTCTATACGGACGAGTATTCGATGCTGGGTGGCGAGCCGATCGGTTGCCTGATCGGCGCCTACGAATTCTCGAACCATCCGCGTGACGTCGGCCTGCTGCGCAATATGTCGGGTGTGTGTGCCTCCGCGCATACGCCGTTCATCGCGGCCGCCTCGCCCCGCCTGTTTCGCATGGACAGCTGGCAGGAACTGCCGAACCCGCAGGACCTGCAGATGATCGTGTCGAACCCGGCCTATGCCTCCTGGCAATCGCTTCGCGAGAGCGAGGATGCGCGCTATATCGGCCTCACCATGCCGCGTGTGCTGGCGCGGCTGCCCTACGGCACCGACACCGTTCCGGTGAAGGGCTTCACCTTCGAGGAAGAGGTGCAGGGCGACCACAACAAATATGTCTGGATGAATGCCGCCTTCCCGATGGGCGTCAACATCAACCGCAGCCATAAGCTCTACGGTTGGGGCACGCAGATCCGCGGCGTCGAGAATGGCGGCACGGTGCTCAACCTGCCGGTGCACAGCTTCCCGACCGACGACGGGTCAATCGCGATGAAATGTCCGACGGAAGTCGCCATCGACGACCGGCGCGAGGCAGAACTGGCCAAGCTGGGGCTGATGCCCATCCTGCACAGGAAAAACACGGATCTCGCGGCTTTCATCGGTGCGCATTCGCTGCAGGACGACGAGACACGTGCCGGGCGGCTGGTCGATCCCGACGCACAGTCAAATGAACGACTGAGCGCCAACCTGCCCTATCTTTTCCCGGTTTCGCGCTTTGCGCACTACCTCAAGGCCATCGCGCGCGACAAGATCGGGTCGTTCAAGGAACGCTCCGACATGCAGATCTGGTTGACCGAGTGGATCAACCGATACGTGCTGGCCAACCCGGCCTTTGCGGACGACAAGGCGCGCGCCAAGCGCCCGCTTGCTGCGGCCGAGGTCCAGGTGGACAGCGTGGAAGGACGGCCGGGCTACTACAATGCTCGCTTCTACCTGCGTCCGCATTACCAGCTGGAGGGCATCAACGCTTCGCTCCGGCTGGTGTCGGAACTCCCGTCCGTAAAGACTTGATTCGCAGCAACCACACCTTGTTCTGTTTGAAAGCGGTGGAGAAAGACAATGCCAGTGAAAATTGATGGTTTTCTAAAGGTTCCGGATATCAAAGGTCCAAGCGTTCGAGACGGCCACGAGGATGAAATCGAAGTCCATGGGGTCGATTACAAGATAATCGCACCGTACGATCCGAATTCGCTCTCACGCCGCGGTCGTGTGTCCCTGGGGATGATCAAGTTCACCAAGCATTATGACAAGTCCTCGCCCTATCTGAAAAAGGCGCTGTTCGACAACAAGGCGCTGGACGAAGTTGTGTTCTCCGCCCGCCGGACCATCGATGGCGAGACCAGCGACTATCTGGTCGTTACCCTGACCGACGCTTCCATAATGGAATACGACATGCAACAGGCCGAAGATGAAGCGGACCTGATCGAGGAGGAGGTCAGCTTCGCCTACAAGAAGATCAAGTTCGTCTATGACAAGGATGACGAAATCGAAATGGATGTCTATGTCGGCAAGTGAGGCCCGGCGGCCCGGCGCGGACAAGCTACAGGTTACCGGCAGTTCGCGAGCGAAACGCGAAGCGGTCCAGCCCTCGCTTTGGGACCGCCTCGTCAACGACCTGCCGGGCGTGACCTCCGAGATAGACGGGCTGCGCCAGACCTTACAGGACGAGCTTGGTGCGGACCGGCTGGATACCCTGCTGGCGGGCAGCGCGCGGCTTATCGATACCGACGCGGAGCTGACACCCGATCAAAAGCGGCGTCTGCATCGCCTGGCCTTTCAGATCCAACACCGCGCGGAGATCGAAAGCCGTGGCGTGGTCGTATCGGCCCGCGTCCTCAAGGAGGCTGTGCGGCGCGACATTGAGGCCTTGTTCAACACCGAGCGTTTCGAAGCTGTTCCGCTTCTTTCCGATTTCGAAAGCGAACAGGCCGCAGACAATCCGCCTTCGCTGGCCGATTTTCCCGAGGTGCGCCGAAGTGTGGTCAACTACGGCGTGCCTTCCTTCTCAGGCCACTCGTCCCGCGACTTTGATCGCGAGACCCTGGCGCGCGAGATCCGCTCGGTCCTTGCCACGTTCGAGCCCCGTCTCAAGGAAAGCGCAACCGAGGTGACGGTGACCCTTGGTGACAAAAGTGTGGGCCTGAAGATCGAGATAGACGCCGTGCTGATCATGACGCCGACGCCGGAACGCATGCGCCTGCGCACCACGATCAATCTCGATAACGGCCTGGCGCGGACCGAATTTAGGGACAGCTGAGATGGATCGGGTCTTCGTAGAATATTACGAGGAGGAACTGACCCATATCCGCGGACTCGCGGCGGAATTCGCCGACATGCATCCGGCGGTGGCGCGCAATCTTTCGCTGGATACTGTCCCCTGCCCGGATCCGTATGTCGAGCGGCTGCTTGACGGCGTCGCTTTCCTCGCTGCGCGCACCCGGTTGAAAGTCGATGCCGAGCGTTCGCGGTTTTCACGCAGCGTCCTGGATGTCCTCTATCCCGATCTGGTTACGCCGGCGCCGGCAACGGCGATGGCAGTGCTGAAACCGGGCCAGCAGGTCCAGTCGATGATTGCCGGCCATGTCGTCAAGCGGAACACCCGGCTGGTGTCCAGTCTGCAACCCGGCCTGTCGACGCGCTGCACATTTACCACCACGCAGGAAATGACGCTGTGGCCGATAACGATTACGTCGGTCAGCTATTTCCAGGATCGCAGCGGGTTGGCAGCGGCCGGCATAACACCGATCGGCGGCGTTGGCGGCGAGGCGGCGCTGCGCATCACGCTGGGTCGGGCCGGAAAAGGCAGGCTCGACGAACTGGCGCTCGACCGGCTTGATTTATATTTTGCCGGGCGTAGCAAAGCGCCATTGCTGTTCGACGCGATTTTCGGCGCCTGCTCGGCCGTTGGTGCACGAGCCGAGGGCAAGGCCAATCCGCTATCGCCGTTGCCGGGACCCGAAATGGTCGGCATAAGCGACGACGAGGCGTTGATGCCTCGTACCCGTCCGACATTCGAAGGGTACCGTCTGCTGCGCGAATATTTCATGATGCCCGAGCGCTTTCACTACGTGCGGGTTTCAGGACTGCAATCGGTCGTGCGCAGATGCGACGCCGGGGTCGAGATCATCTTCATGTTCCGGCGCCCAGTACCCGAACTTGCCGATGTGACGCCGGCGGATTTCGAACTTTTTGCGACGCCGATCATCAACCTCTTCGAGCGTGACTGCAACGTCATCGAGCTTGATCCGCGCAGAACGCGGCAAGTGCTGCATGCCGACCGCACGCGGGCGCGAGACTTTGAAATCTATCGGGTGACCCGCGTCGAGGACGCCGACGCCGAGGGTCCCGACGCCCAAATTCCGGAGCTCTTCAGCCTGGGGCAAAACCGCAGCAATGGCTGGGTCTATTCCACCGAACGGCGGCCTCGCCGGGCCACCGAAGATGAACGGCGCGACGGGCTGACCCGCACTTCATACACCGGAGACGACGTTTTCCTATCGGTTTCACGGCCGGTCGGAAGTCTGGCGAACCGGCCGCTGAAGCGCCTCGACATTACCGCACTTTGCACCAACCGGGACCTGCCGATCCTCGACGACACCCCTACTTTGACGCTGGAGACAGGTGATCCGGTCGAAACGATCCGGCTTATCGGTGCTTTGCACCCGCCTCAGCCGGCTATCCCGGCCGCGCTGCCGGCGGGCGCCGAAGGCGAATCCCGAGCCGATAATCTCGCATGGCGGCTGGTGGCGCAGCTGGCGCTCAACTTTCTCAGCCTTGCCAAGGAAGGTCGCGGTGTCGACCCGTTGCATGCGCTGCTCGATCTTTATGCCGACCGGGGCGATCCAAGCCTTGCCCGCAATGTGCACTCGATCGTTCGCATAGACTCGCGGTCCGTCATCGAACGGCTGCAGATCGATGGGCCGATGTGCTTCGGACGGGGTACGGAAGTGACGCTACATGTGGACCAGTCGGTCCTGGCGGGGCAAAGCACATTGCTGCTTTCAGCGTTGCTTGCACGGCTGTTTGCCCGTCACGCCGGACTAAACGGCTTTGTGCGGACCCGCACGCGGCTGCTGCAGAAGCAGGAGGATGTGCCATGGCCGATGACGCCCGGCAATCGCTACCTGATCTAGACAAATTCGACCTGGACCGGGTCGAAGAGCTGGATGATACGTTCGACTTTTTCGAACTG
Organism: Mesorhizobium sp. WSM4813; assembly: GCF_055811555.1. Classification (NCBI taxonomy): domain Bacteria; kingdom Pseudomonadati; phylum Pseudomonadota; class Alphaproteobacteria; order Hyphomicrobiales; family Phyllobacteriaceae; genus Mesorhizobium; species Mesorhizobium sp. WSM4813. The sequence continues at coordinate 66,626 of NZ_JBVVQU010000031.1, read as the reverse complement.
TTGCGCCGGCTCGAACGGAGGGGCGGGCTGTTCGGCTATTCCGGCCACGCGGATCGCGAGCCGGCAAGGCTCGGGCAGCATGTGCGTCTTAGCTTTTCCGCCAAGGACGTGGTTGCGTTCCGCGAAGCGAAGGACAAGACGCCGGGGAAGGACGGGACGCCGGCCCGGGTCACGGTTGCAAATCTCGGCCTGATGGGACCGGAAGGCCCGCTGCCGCTTCATCTGACACGCTGGGTGCTCGATCGTCTGTCGCAGCGCTGGTTCACCGGCGCTGATGCACGGCAGACCAGCGACACGACGTTCGTCGACTTCGTTAATATTCTCCAGCACCGCATGATCGCCCTGTATTATCGGGCCTGGGCCGACGCGCATCCGGCGGTACAGGTCGAACGTGCGGTAGGCGGCCGGGTAAGGGCCATGCTTGAAGCCATGGCGGGCATCGGACTACCCGGCACTCAGAATCCCGATCTCGATGCCGTGAAGCTTCGCCAGGCCGCGTCGCTCGCCAGCCAGGTCGACGGTCCGGAGCGGCTGACGCTGTTCCTGGCGGAAGCGTTCAAGGTGCCGGTCCAGATCAAGGAGTTCGTTGCCACATGGATGACCATACCGGCGACGCTCCAGACCCGCCTTGCCCAAGCTTACGCAGTGCTGGGTCGCGGGGCGACGATCGGCCCGCGCGTTTTCAGCCGCCAAAGCAGGATCGAACTCCGCGTCGGCCCGCTCGGCTATGAGGAGTTCAAGACGTTCCTGCCGGGCGGTCAACGCCTGAAGATGTTCAAGCAGGCTGTTCGCGACATGGTTGGGGAATCGCTCGACGTCGATCTGCGGATCGTGCTCGCGCGTGAAGCAGTGCCGCCGCCGCGCATCGGAGCGGTACAGCTCGGCCGAACCACCTGGCTTGCGCGGCCCGCCGAAAGGGGCGATGCTGACGATATGCGGCTGCGGACAATTGTCGGATGGCGGCCGGAAATGGCGGAGGTCGCGGCATGAGTCTGCTGCTGACGCTGGAGCACGGGCCACGCACCCAGGCCGTACGGCAGACCCGGCTGGACGAGGGTGAACTGGTGATCGGCCGTAGCGCGGACGCGGGCTGGCAGATCGACGATCCCGACATGTTCGTTTCACGCGCCCATTGCAAGGTCACCGGCGGGCGGGATGGGTATTTCGTCACCGACACATCAAGCAGCGGCTTGTTCATAAACGACTCCGACAGCCCGCTCGGCGCGGGAACGTCGGTCCGCCTTCAAAACGGCATGCGGCTGAGGCTGGGCGACTACATCGTGTCCGTCGATCTGCAGACGCCGGCCGCTCAAGCACCGGCAGCCAGCCAATCCTTCGCGGAACGGTCGCCGCCGGCATCACGAGCGCCGGTAAGCATCGGCCGCGACGATTTCTTTTCAGCCACGGTCGAAGAAGAGCCGCGCCGACCGCGTCCCGCCGATCTGCCGAACCCGTTCGAGCAGCCTATTCCAGGAGCGTTCGAGCGCGCCAACCAGCGCAGTTCGCCTGCCTTCGACGACCCGTTCAGCCTCGACCCGGTATCAACGCCCGCGCCGAATGGCGCCGTTTATTCCGAACCACGTGGTGCGCCGGGTGCGGCAGACCCATTCAGCCTCGATCCGGTGCCTTCCGGTGCAGCCGAGTCCGTTCCAGTAAAGTCCTCCGAATTCGATGACGATTTCGGTTTCGGGCCGGCCGCGTCGCCCGATCTGCGAAACGGCGCCGGCTCGACCGGTCAACGCAAACACATCGCCGGAAGGCCGCAGCCGGCCAATCCCTGGGATTTGCCTGGCCAGGCGGCAGGTATCCCCTCTCCGCCACGTGCTGGCGTTGCTCCCAAACCTGCCCCCTCCCCGGCAGCGGCGCAACAGGCGAACATGGCCCTTCGCACCGCGTTCTTGCGTGGCATGGGCATTGAAGAAGCCGATTTTCCCGGACGCGACAGCGTCGCCGAAATGGAGAAGTTCGGTCGCGAGTACCGCCTCATGATGGAAGGCCTGATGCAGCTGCTGCGCAAGCGAGCCGAGGAAAAGGGAAACGCTCGGGTCGCCCAGACGGTAGTGGGGGCCTCTGAAGTCAATCCGCTCAAGTTTCTGCCGACGGTCGACGACGCCATCGTGACCATCATCGCCGAGCGCAGCCCCGGATTTCTGGCCGGCGAAGCGGCAATCGCCGACTCGGTCCGCGATCTCGCGCAACATCACGTGCGCGCCTGGCGAGGCGTGCAGTCGGCCTTGCGGCGAATGATTGATCGTTTTGACCCGGCAGCGATCGAGGAAGAACTCAAGTCGAGTTCTGCGATCGGCACCCTGCTTTCGGGCGGGCGCAGCGCCAAGCTGTGGGAGCTATACCAGAAACGCCATCGTGAAATCGCCCAGAGTGCGGAATCGAGCTTTCTCGGCGAAATCGGCGCTGATTTTCGGGATGCATATGAGGAGGAGTGAAACATGATCGATCGCCGCGAATTTATCGTTGCCCTGGGCGCAACCGGGCTGCTTGCGGCTTGCCAGAGCGGTCCGCCAAAACCATCTGCGGTCACCGTCAACCTGACCGGCGCGGCCGGCATGAACCCGGGACCAGGTGGCGGCGACCGGCCCGTGACGGTCCTCGTGATGCGGCTGCGCAGCACCGGTAAATTCAACTCGGCCGATTATTTCGCGTTGCAGGGGGATGCCGGCTCCGCACTCGGAGGCGATCTCATTGGATCCGACCAGATCTCCATCGGACCTGGAAAGACCGCATCCAAAACCATCACGGTCGAGCCGGACGCGGCTGCGCTGGGCTTCGTTGCCCTCGTTCGCGAGCCTGGCGGCCGGAGCTGGCGTACGACCAAGTCGGTGTCGCCGGGGTCAAAAGTAACCGTCAACGTCACGCTTGGCAGCGGCGGAATTTCCGCCTAGCAGCCACGGCAAGGGGTGCTCGATGCAGAGAGTAGCGGCATGAGCGATGCAAACAGGGTGCTGTGGTCCGAAGGCCTGTTTCTGCGGACCCAGCATTTCCAGCAGCAGGATCGCTTTTTCGAGGCGACTGTGCGCGGCGCGTTGCAGGCCGGGCAGCTCCACACGTTCGGCTTTCAGCAGCTGACGCTGGACCAGGCAATGCTCGATGCCGGCCAGGTCTCCATCCTGTCCGCCCGGGGCATCTTTCCGGATGGAACCCCCTTCTCCATCCCCGACATGATGGACGCGCCACGACCGCTGCCGGTCACCGCCGATACCGGCGCCGGACCGGTGCTGGTCGCCCTGCCGCTCGAGCCTGCCGGCGGTGTCGGCTTCGATTCGGCGCACGCCGCATCGACAGGAGCACGCTATCATGGGCGGATCGTTTCGGTGCGAGACGCCGTCCAGGGCGGTTCGGATCCTGAAGAAATCGAAATCGCCCGCCCGCAGGCGCTGCTGATTGCACCGGGAAAATCGGTTGGCGGCTACACCGCCCTGCCAATAGCCGACGTCAAAGGGGTTCGAGCCGATGGCGGCATCTCCCTGGATGAGACGTTCCTGCCGCCGACACTGGTTACCGGAGCGGTGGCCTGGTACCGGCAGTTGCTCTTGGAAGTTGTGACCGGCCTCGACCAAATCGCCGAGGCGCATGGCAAAATGGTCATGGGCGGGCCAGGGCGCAGCGTCGAAGACCTGCTGATGCTCAACCTCGCCAATGGGGCGCGTCCGCGACTGGCTCACATGCTGGCGCAGGATGTTTTCCATCCGGCCGAGCTTTATCTGGAGCTTGCCGGTCTTGCCGGTTCAATGGCGACCTATGGCTCGAGCGCGCGGCGGCTGAGCGAGTTGCCCGCCTATGATCATATGGCGCCCGGCCCCGCATATTCGGCACTGGCGGACGCCTTGCGTTCACTCATCCTGAGCCTGCGCTACATCGAGCCTAAATCACGCGCACTGCCTGTCATGCGGCATTCGACCAACGTCTGGAAGGTCCGCATCGACAACCCGAAGCTGCTGGTGGCCAGCCGAATCGTCATCCGGGTCGGCTCCGAGCTGTCCGAAGATGCCTTGCGCAAGATTTTCGTAAACCAGGCGACTGTCGGTTCGGCCGATCAGTTCGAGGGCCTGTGGAAATCCCGTCTGCCCGGCATTCCACTGAAACCGCTTCATTCCCAGCCCCGCGAAATCCCCTACGATGGCGATCGGTTGTGCCTTGAGCTGGATCAGAAAAGCGAGCACTGGGCCTCGCTGCTCGATGCCCCCGGCTTCGTCATCGGCGTGTCGGGCGTGCTGCCGAGCGAGCCGCAGGTGGACTGCTATTCGGTAAACAGGTGAGATGATGAGCCGGGATGATCCTTTCGGACTGTCGGAGGATCGCGAACGCACTCGCATACGACTGACTGGCGCGCCGATGCCGCGACCGATGACGCCACTCTTGTCGGGCGTGCCAATCAAACGGTCGCGTACGCATCCGAACACGCTCGTCAACGCATTCGCGCCCCTGCTCGAGTTCGCGCCCGAGCTTGAAAGCGCGCTGCCACCGGAAAACCCGGAAGCGTTGCGTACCCGGTTGCTCGACGAGTTGGTTCGGGCACGCGACGCGGCAATGGCGGCAGGGTCCTCTCTGGAGCGCGCCGACCAGGCAGCCTGGGTGGTGGCGGCGTTGCTCGACGATCTGGCCCTGAACACGCCATGGGGCGGCGCCAGCGCATGGCCGCGCCAGCCGCTTGTGGTGATGCTGCGAGGCGATGTCGATGCCGGCACGCAGTTCTTCACGCGTCTCGACGAACTGGAGCGGCATCCGAACCGGGATCGCGAATTGCTCGAACTGCAATATCATTGCCTGGCGCTCGGCTTCCGCGGCAAATATCGTGTGCCGGGCCGGTCGGGCGACCGCTCGCTCAACGCCGTTCGCGTTGCTGCGGCGCGCTTTCTGCGCGATGCCGATGCCGACGGCGCGCCGCTGTCGCCGAACTGGAAAGGCGTGATCGCATCCGACGAGCCGCAGCGCTTCATCGTTCCGATCTGGGTGATGGGGCTCGGTGCGGCGGTTCTTGCCACGGCAATCTATCTCGGGCTGTCGATGGGACTGAGCAGTCAGGCGGTCGAGCTTTCGACGCTCGTTCGTGCTTTGCCGCCGCCAACGCGCGGCGAAATCAGCCGCACATCGCCGCCGGTCGACGCGCCGCCGCCAGAGGCTGTGGATTTCGCGCTGGTGCCGGAGTTTCAGGCCGGAGCGCCGGCCAATCTCAGAGCCGCGCTAAGCGGCACCGAGAGCGTTTCGCTGGCCAGGCTGATCATTCAGGCCTCCAACCCCGAACTGTTCCAGTCGTCGCGGCCGACACTGACGGAAGGCTTCGAGCCGCTGATCGGTTCAATCGCCAAAGTGATCCTCGCCAATCAAGAACTGATCGGCAACGTCACGGTGGTCGGCCATACCGACAGTATTCCTTTGCAACGGTCCAATCCGCTTTCCACCAACCAGCGGCTGTCAGAGGCGCGCGCAGCAACCATTACCGAGATGCTGGTACAGAACGGTGTGCCGCAAGACCGCATTCGCTTCGAAGGACGTGCAGCTACCGATCCAGTGGCCGACGACAGCACCCGCGCGGGACGGGCCTTGAACCGCCGTGTCGAGGTGCTGGTCGAAAAGAGGCTGTGAGATGTTCATCCTGCGCTTCCTCTGGGCGGTTCTGACATCGCGCTGGCTGTGGACGCTGATCGGCATCGCGCTGCTTTCTCTGGTCATCTGGGTGTTCGGCCCGATCGTCAGGGTCGGTGCTTACGAACCCTTCGCCTCGGAAAATGTCCGTATCGTCATCATTGCGCTGCTGGTCATCTTCTGGCTGATCTGGCTGATCGTCGCGCAGCGGCGGGCGATCCGGGCCAACCGCATGTTCGTCTCCGAAATCGCTGCGCCCGTGGTGGAAAAACCGCTGAGCCCCGGCGAAGAGAACGTCGCCGCCGTCGGCGCCAAGTTCGCCGAGGTGATGGTCGAATTGAAGCGCCGCAAGCTGGGCGGACGCAAGTTCCTGCGCGAGATGCCCTGGTACGTAATCGTCGGGCCGCCGGCCACCGGCAAGACCACGGCCTTGCGCCAGTCCGGCCTGAACTTTCCGATCGATCTCACCGACGATCTGCAGGGGGTTGGCGGCACGCGCAACTGCGACTGGTTTTTCTCCGAAAACGCGGTTCTGATCGACACCGCGGGCCGCTACGTACAGCAGGAGAGCCAGCCGGACGTCGATGCGGCGGAATGGCTGGGCTTCCTCGACCTGTTGAAAAAGCATCGCGGCCGCCGGGCGCTGAACGGCGTGATCGTCGCGCTGTCGATCGATGCGCTTTCAGAGGGCGACGAAGCCATCAAGGCTCATGGCCGCAAGATCCGTCGGCGCTTGGCAGAACTCAACGACCGGCTCGAAATCCGCCTTCCAGTTTATCTGATGCTGACCAAGGCCGATCTGATCAAGGGTTTCGAGGCTTTCTTCGGCGGCCTGTCGACGGCCTCGCGCGAGCAGGTCTGGGGCACGACCTTCGCGCTGGATGCGCGTGTCGACGCAAAGACCATAGAACGGGAAATCGCCACCCTTGCGACGGAACTTGAGCGGCGGCTGGTGCCGCGCCTGGAGGACGAGGACAAACTCGCCGCCCGCGCCGAGATTTTCAGGTTTCCCGCGCAGCTGACCAGCCTGTCCGAGCCGATCCAGGTGCTGGTCGAGGCGATGTTCGGCGAAAGCCGCTACGAAGAAGCCGCCTGGCTGCGCGGCCTCTATCTGACGTCGGCAACCCAGGAAGGGGCGCCCATCGACCGGCTGGCCGCGGCGCTGTCGTCATCCTTCGGTCTTCCGCCGCGACGGGCGATGCCGGCGCCGCGCGGGGAAAAACGCAGCTTCTTCCTGAAGAACCTGCTGACCGAAGTCATTTTCAGGGAAGCCGGCCTGGGGACGTTCGATCCGCTGGCGCAGCGCCGCCGCGCCTGGATCTGGCGTGGCGCCGCGGCAGCCTGTGCCACCGCCGCCCTGTTGGCAGGTGCGATGTTCACCTGGTCCTACTTTGACAATCGCAATGCGATCACAGCGCAGGCGAGCCAGTTCGAAGCGCTGCAGGCGCCGCTGACCGCGGCAGCCGCGAGCCCGGCATCGGTGGAGCAGCCCGCCATCGACAGCGCGCTCAATGCGATTGCCGAGGTCGCCAATGCCCGTACCGCACCCCCGAGCAGTGCCCAGGACCTGCTGGGGCCATCGGCGTCGGCAGAGCTGCTGCGGGCGCAGGCCGACACTTACGACCACGCTTTGCGCAACGTCCTCGAGCCGCACATGGTCGCCCTGCTCGAGGCGACGATGTGGCGGCAGATCCGCGATCCGGATTTCATGCTGGGGGCGCTAAAAACCTATCGCATGATGACCGGCCTGTCGCAGATGGACGCCGATTTCGTCCAGAACTGGTGGGTCAATGATTTGCCGGAATTCGCACCGGCGGCACCCTTTCCGACCGCCGACGTGGAAGAGCACCAGCTTGCCGCGATCCGCCGCATGGCGGTCGACGACAGCTACATCGCCGCGGACCAGGCGCTGGTTGCCGAGGCGCTGAAAACGGTTTGCACGATTTCACTGCCGGCGCGTGCCTACAGGCAGTTGCTGGCCGACCCGGCGGTGGCCGACCTCAAGGAATGGATCCCGGCGAATTTCGCCGGTCCCAACGGCGCCAAGGTTTTTGCGCGGCGTTCCGACAAGACGCTGCGCGTCGGCATTTCAGGCGCGTTCACCTATTCCGGCTTCCACGATGCCATTCTCGAACGGGTCGAGGACGTCGCCGCCCAGGCCGCGCTCGATCGGGCGGTCTTTGCCGGAGGCTGTTCGGAAAATTCCGAAACCTCTGTCTCGGCGCTGTCGGAGGATATCCTAAAACTCTATTACGAAGACTACATCGCGCAATGGGACAGCATCCTGCGCGATATCAGACTCGCGCCATTGGCCGACCTGAATGTCGCCAGCGAGAACCTCAAGGACCTTTCGAGTGCCGACTCCGCGCTGAAGCGCCTGCTTACAGCGGTCGTTCAGGAGACCGAGCTGACCCGATCCGATGAAGCGCCGGCCGCCGACAACAAGGCGGCAGCCAAGGGCACCTCGAAACTGCTCAGCAAGCTGGGGAAGCTGGGAAAGATCGTAAAGACAGGGGCAAAACTGCTGCCGCGCGCAGGCTCCGCCAACGAGGTGGACCTTACCGGCAGTCTGGTTGCCGAACATTTCAAGCCGCTCAAGGGGGCGATCGCCGAGGTCGACGGCCAGCCGCCGGCACTCGATGCCGCGGTGGTGGCGCTGACCGCACTTTCGAACGTGCTGCAGACGGTCACGGCCAATCCCGACCCGCAGGACGCCATCAAGAAGCAGGGTGGGCTGGCCGAACTGACGGGAGCGGTCGCCAGGCAAGCGCAGATCCTGCCCGATCCGGTCGACGACTGGCTCGGCGGCATCGCCGGCGACACCAGCGGCCTGACGCAGAAGGCGGTCACCTCGGAACTCAACGCCATCTGGCGCGCCGACATCCTGCCGTTCTGCCAGGCGGCGCTGAACGACCGCTATCCGTTCAGCCCCGAAAGCGCGGTCGACGTCAATGTCCGCGATTTCGCCCGCCTGTTCGGGCCGGCCGGGATGATCGACACCTTCATCAACGACCATTTGATCAGCTATGTCGACACCGCCAGCCAGCCATGGAAATGGCGCGCCGATTTCGGCCTCGACGCGGCGGCCCTGGCGGCGTTCGAACAGGCCAGGCGGATCCGCGACGATCTGTTTCCAGGCGGTACCGGCCCGGTGATGAGCTTCACGCTGCAACCGACGGACCTGTCGCCCAACGTCACGCGCGTGACGCTCAATCTCGATGGCCAGAACCTCGTCTATTACAACAACGCGACGCGGCCGCAGCCGATGACCTGGCCCGGCAAGGACGGCACCGGCGTCATCTCGCTCGCCTTCCAGCCCATCGACGGCTCGCCCGAAGTCATGTTGAACGAAACCGGCAGCTGGGCGTGGCTGAGGCTGCTGCGCAGCGGCCGCTTCACCGGCACCTCGCTGTCCGACGTCTACAGCCTGCGACTGGGCACGCAAGGCATGTACGCGGATTTCGAGCTCAAGGCGGCAAGCGTCGAGAACCCCTACAATCTGCAAATGTTCAAGAAATTCTCATGTCCGCCGCAGATATGATCCTGCCCGGCTTTTACGGCAAAACCCCCGCTACCGGCGATTTCGTCACGCGGCGGCTGCCGGGGGATTTTGTGCGCATCTGGGACCGCTGGCTGGCGCAGCACATCGTGCCGCTGATCGGCTCGGAAACCTGGCCGCGCACCACCGCGCTACGCTTTTTAGCGGGCCCGGCTTCGTTCGGCGCATCGGCGGGCATTATTCTGCAGAGCGCCGACAGGGTCGGCAGGCAGTTCCCTTTGAGCGTGGTCGCGCAGCTCCCTGACTCTTCCATTCAGTTGGCTCGCGCCGATGCGTGGTTTTCCGGGATTGAAGAGGCTGCCATAGCCGCCCAGCAGGGCGAGCTGACGCCGGACGAGTTGGACAATGCTTTAAGCGTTCTGCCGGTGCCGCCAGTCGAGCCGGGGGGTGAGATCATCAGCGACATGGTGATGTGGACAGCCCGTTCGGACATTTTCGATATTGATCCGCTAGCGCCGCAAGAAACGTTGGACCAAATCTTCGCCGCAAGCTGGGAGACCAGCTGATGCAGATCTGGAACCAGATGGGGTATCCGCACGAATTCACCATGGGTATGGACAAGGCCGGCCATGAGTGGATCGTGGTGGTGGTGAAAGGCACGTTCGACTTTCCTGCGACGCCCGGCGGGCCGGCGCAGAAATCGGCGGAGCAGATTCCACTGGTTATGGCCGACACGCAAACCGGCGTACCTGGCTATTCCGCCACGTTGTGGGAAACCGATTTCGCCTTCCGCAAGCCGCGTTGTGACGTGATTGCCAACGGCTTCGCCTATGCCCCGGGCGGACGCCCGGCGGAGCGCGTGCCCGTCGGCATCAAGGTGGGCAATTGGTCGAAACTGTTCGAGGTCGTCGGCCACCGCGAATGGCGCTCCATCGGCCCGGTCTTTACCGCCACGTCGCCGCAGCCCTTCCTGAAACTGCCCATCTCCTATGATGTCGCCTGGGGTGGCGTCGACCGGCTCGATCCAGAGGACAAACTGCCGGCGAGCTACAAATACAACCCGGTCGGCACCGGCTGGTCGCGGACCAAGAACCAGCGCCTCATCCCAGGTCTGCGACTGCCGAATACGCAAGCGGTCGGCGAAGAGATCCGTTCGCCCTTCGGCGACTACAAGCCGATGAGTTTCGGGCCGATGGGCCGCGGCTGGCCCGGACGCATCGAATATGGTGGCACGTATGACGACAACTGGGTGGCCAACACCTTTCCTTTCCTGCCGTCGGACTTTGACGAGCGCTACTTTCAGATGGCGCCGCCCGACCAGCAGACCGACCACCCAAGGGGCGGCGAGGAGGTGCAACTCGTCAACCTGACGCCGCAAGGCCGGGAGAGCTTTCGGCTCCCTTTGGCCGCACTGCCTATGACGTTATTCAAGGGTAGGCAGAAGGCCTACGAGGGCGCTACCCCTCCCGACACGGTCCTCTTCGACCTGGAGAACCGGCGCTTCTCCCTAGTCTGGCGGGTGTCGCAGCGCATTCACAAAACCATTCTCGATTTCAGCGAATGCTGGATTGGCCCGCCGACGGAGTCGATGCTTCGAGCGCGCGCCACTGGACGTGCCTTCGTCCGGGCCAGCCTGACTGTTCAAGACGAGGCCGAAGACGCATGAGCACAGCGATCGACATCGCGTCGATTGGCATGGTAACCGCTGTCGGCCTCGACGCGCCGTCCGCCTGTGCGGCAATGCGCGCCCGGCTTGACGGTTTTCAGGAAACTCGTTTTCTGGGCCCAAACGGCGAATGGCTGATTGGTGCGCCGGTGCCGCTGCCGCGCAACTGGATCGGCGAGAAGCGCATCGCCCATCTTGCAGCCGGAGCGATTTGCGAAGCCTTCGAGGCAATGCCTCAGGCGCGCGACCAAACCGCTCTCGTACTTTGTCTGGCCGAGGAGGATCGGCCGGGTCGCCCAGTGGGTGACAGCGCTAGCCTTCTGCGACGTATTGCCGAAATCGTCGAAATAGAACCCCATGTTCGTTCCCGTGTCGTCGCGCATGATCGCCCGTCGGGACATGTCGCGCTGGACCAGGCACGCAGGATAATCGGGTCGGGTGAAGCCCCTTACGTTATGATTGCGGGAGTAGACAGCTATCTGACAGCGCCCGCGATTGATCACTATCAAAAGAACAAGCGCCTTCTGACACTCGAAAATCCGAACGGCTTTATTCCGGGCGAAGCTGCAGCCGCTGTTTTGTGTACACGGTCGGAAGGGGGCGGTTTTTGCCTGCATGGCCTTGGCCTCTCGCGTGAAGCAGCGTCGATCTACAATACCCAGGATTTGCCGTTGCGAGGCGACGGCATGACAGCGGCTTACAATACGGCTTTCCGGGAAACAGGCATCGAGATGAATCAGCTCGGCTATCGGATCGCCGACCTGATCGGCGAGCAATACTGGTTCAAGCAGAGCGCACTGGCTGGTTTGCGGCTGTTGCGCGGCCGACACGATTTTCAAGATATCTGGTCGCCAGGTGAATCACTCGGCAATATCGGTGCCGCTGTGGTTCCGTTGATGATCGGCATGGCCTGGACTGCGGCGCGCAAAGGTTATGCGGCAGGAAATCCCGTCCTCATTGAAGCCTCTAATGATGCCGGTGCCTGCGGTGCCGCGCTTCTGGCGGCGAGGGTTGCTTGATGGGCAATGTCTTCGCAAATGGCCTTGAGATTTCAGGCAAGGCCGTAAACGCCAAGACCATCGCGGCTTTTCCCGACGTTTGCTTTACGCCCCCGGAGAACCCAGCCACTCCGCCGGGCGTGCCCATCCCCTATCCCAGTTTTGGTTTCGCCGACGATACTGAACAAGGCACTGGCACGGTGAAGATCGGCGGCAAGACGGTCAACATCAAGAACAAGTCCGACCTTTCCAAAACGAGCGGTACGGAAGCTGGTGCTGCCGCTAAAAAGGGCGTCATTACTTCGAAGAACACCGGCAAGGAGTACTTCAACTCCTGGTCCAACAACGTGAAATTCGACGGCGAGCCGGTTATCCGAATGACCGATCTCGCCACCAACAACCACGCCTCCCCTATCGGCAATACCCCACCTTGGGTTCATATTGCGGCGCTGACTGTTGGTGGCCAGAACTGCCTCGCCCTATTGGCTTCGATCGATATCCACGTGCACCCCTACGACGAAGCAGACAATCACTGCACGAAGGGCAAACAGCAATCGGACCACGTCATCCAGAATGCCTTTTTTGAGCCGGCGCGGGGCGCCGGACCGATAGACGCCTTCCCGCGTTACACCGAAGGTGATGCACCGTGCATTTGCCTGAACGACGGCAAAAAGAAAACAACTCAACATGGCAAGAAATCGCGCAAACAGATCAAGCGGGCGGCGGCGCAGCGGCGAGCGGTGAACGCCGGCAAGGCTGGCCCCTGCTCACAGAGCTACGCGTCCGCCCGTGACGCCGAACTCCAACATACGGCTGAGAGTTTGCCTAAACTGGCGGCCAGCCCGGACGCGCAGGAATGCCTCAAGGCCATTTGCGATACCTATTTCAAATGGGCCACAAGGAAGCGGAGTCAGGACCGGCTAGACGAAGTTCAATGCGACGTACCAAAGGTGTGAAAAATGGAATGCATCGACACCCAGATCGCTGTCGGGGACAGCTTCTACTGCCTTTTCTACGAGGAGATTGGTCCCGGCAACCATCTCTCCCGCATCTATCACTTCAGTGGTCGCACCGATCCGCGGGTGCGGCTCGTCGCCGAGATACGCGAATGGGTAGCGTCTATTTGGGCCAACCGTGCGGGACGGCTTTTCGGGGCGATCTGGGACGGTCAAATTCTCTCGATCGGCGATACGGTCGAGCCTTTCGGCAGCGTCGATCTGCTCGGAACTATCAAACTGACGGGTTTCGCTGACGAACCACAGTTCATCATGGGCGAGGATGGCCTCATCTTTGAGAACCGGCGAGGCGCCTGGCAGCGGGTTCCGTTGCGTGGCAAACAGGACGTATATTCGGTCGCGCGGAGAGAGGCGGATACATACGTGTTTGCCGCGTCTACCGGGCGGGTGATCACCTACGCCGGCAGCACAGCCACAGTTGAGCACCTCCCCACAAACGTTGATCTCCATGGGATCGCCTTCACAACCCCGGAAAAGGGCGTTGTCGTCGGAGATGAGGGAGTCGCTTTCCTGTACAGTTCAGGCTCTTGGATCGATATTTCCGGAGACCGGCCAAGCCTCCAGGATGCTCACGCCTTCAAAAACCGACTCCTGGCCTCACTCGAGGCCGAGGCTATCGACGAGATTGCCGGTGATGGCACTTTCTCTACTCTCTACGACCGTCCGGGCTACTACTTTTCCTCAAACGATGATTTCTGTGTCACTTTTGATGATGAAGCCGCGCACGTATTCGACGGCAAGCGATGGACCTCGGTTCAGTTCGCAGGCTTGGTCCCTGTATAAGAAACTGACAGTCCAGCTGAGGACGTAGAACTGACTAGGTTGCTCGTTCAAGTTAAGTGTTGGTTGGCGGAAAGCCACGCCCGAACTTTCGCAGGGTCCAGATTTACGATTCGCAGCGACTTTGTCGCCGACAGCATGCGGACGACGAACAACTCTCCAGGTTCCGAATATTCCGCATAAAGTTCTTTCGCGATTTCGCGACCGATGTCACCGGCGACTCTCAAACCGTCAAGATGGGCCTCAAGCCTCTCGACGAGGCGTGCGACACGCTCCTCATCCATGTCCGGGTTTTCTTCCGGATACAGCAGATGGTGATCATAGACGGTCCACAGGAATGCTGCCATCTCAGCGTGCTGACGGACGATTTCACGGAGAATGGGCGCGGACATCAGTTCAAGTTGACCGAGCCACCGCGGATGCGGTTAGCAGCGCTGGCGTGGCTTGTCAGATAGGTGCCGCGAATGGTGATGCGACCGTCCTTTTCCATAATGATCGTGGCCTTGCCGCAGCGAAGCTCGATTCGCTCGTTCGCGGCAATTCGCACCTGCTCGCCGTCGCGAACAATCTGCGGAGCATTCGACTTGCGTGCGGGATCAACAATCCGGCCGACAATAAGTGGCCGCCCCGGATCGCCTTCTTGGAAGAGGAGCGCCACTTCGGCGCCAATCATGTCCGAGGTGAGTTCAGCAAGGCTTCGGGCAGGGACCGCTGTTTCCTGCAGGTTTCCGGGAAAAATAACAAGCGGGCCATCTGTGCCGAAGCCCAGGAAAATCCCGATCGCAACTCCCTCAATCCGATCTTTTGTAGTCGTCATCACACGTCCTCTGTAGTCGTCATCACACGTCCTCAGTTCTGTTTTATCTCCGAGCCTTTCATCGTGATGTCGCTTGAGGCTTTGACGTTGATCTTGCCCGAACCCTTAACGGTGATGTCCTTGCCTTCGATGGCAATCGTTCCATCCTTCTTCATCGCGATCGCCGCTGCGCCGCACTTGATAATGATGGAGTCACCTGCCTCGATAACAAGGTCCTTGCCGATTTTCATTGCGCCGTCTTCGCCAATTTCGACAACGCTGCCCTTGCCTATCTTAAGCGCGCGCGAACCGGCCACCTGGGTTGCATCATCATTGGCGATCTTGGCGGTGCGGCCCTTGCCAATCTCTGAAGTCTGTCCACCCCCGATCTTGAAACTCTGATCGGCGCCGATCTGAACACTCTGGCTCGCAGCGATCTTCCAGCTGTCCGCCGCACCAATGTCGTGGCTCTGCGCCGCCCCCACCGTCACCGACCGCGTCGCCCCGATCGTGTTTGTTTGTGGGCCGCCGACGCTTCGGGTTTCAGAAGCACCCACTGAATCGATCCGCGCCGCGCCAACCGTGATCGTCTGGACGAGCGCGACGGTCTGTGTGTGATTGGCGCCGATAGTCTCGGTCGAGTTAGACCCGATATTGATCGTCTCGTTCGAGCCCACAGTTAGCGAGCGATTGATCCCCACCGTTTCGGTATCATTCGAACCAATATCGGTTGTCTGGTCGACGCCCACCTTGACCGTCTTGTTGTTGCCGACGTCCTCGTCGAGGTTGTGGCCGACGGAGTGTTTGGCGTCGTGGTCGATGCGGTCGGACTGATCGTGCTGCACCACCTTGGTGCGGTCGTTCTTGATCAGAAGGTTGTGGTCCTTCTGCGCCTGGAAATTGACCAGTTCGGAGCCGGCCTTGTCCTCGAACATCAGCTCGTTGTAGCCGCCGCCGCCTTTCGATGAGTCTGACTTCCAGCCGGATTGCGTGGCACTGCCCGGCAGTCCGTAGGGCGGCATCTGCGAGGCGTTGTAGACGCGGCCGGTGATGATCGGCAGATCCGGGTCGCCTTCAATGAAGTCGACGATCACCTCCTGGCCGATGCGCGGGATCTGGATGAAGCCCCAGCCGCTGCCGGCCCAGGTCTGCGACACGCGCACGAAGCAGGAGCTGTTCTGGTCCTTCTTGCCGAGACGGTCCCAGTGGAACTGGACCTTCACCCGTGCATATTTGTCTGTGAATATTTCCTCGCCAGATGGGCCGACCACCGTCGCCGTCTGCGGACCGCGCATGATCGGCCGGGTCGTGACCCGCGGCGGGCGATAGGCCAAGGCGGTCGGCGCCACGCCGAGGATCACCTTGAAGTTCTCGCTTTCGACGTCGGCAAGGGCTCTGTAGCCTGGATCGAACAGCCTGTATTCGGCGCTGACCACCAGATATTCCTGGTTCTGGTCTTCTCTTGGGAACCCGTCCAGCTTGAACGTGCAGCCGGAATACAGGCCGCGCACGGTGCCGACTGCAGCAATGCGCTGGTGCACGGCCTGGATTTCCTCGCGCCGTATCGCGGCAAGGCTGTCGCCGCGGCCAACGTCGAGATGCGCGCCGGGTTGGCGGTAATTCTCGCCCGCGGCCAGCTTGTGGCTGAACGGCTGGGCGGATTTGGCCATCAGGTCGGCGCCCGGCTTCTTGAAATCATAGTCGGTATGGACATAGGCGCCCGGCCGCACCGAGCTGCCTGGAATCCATTCCGTGATGTATTCGACATCGCGCCGGGAGCCCTGCCCTTCAAAGTGATAGGGCACCTTCTCATAGCCCGGCGCCGGCTTGAGCTTGTTCATGGCATCGGCGAGCACAAGCGTGTGCTTGCCCTCGTCATGCTCGAAGAAATACAGGATGCCTTCGTGCTCGAGCAGCCGCTGGACGAAATCGAGATCGCTCTCGTCATACTGGACGCAATACTCACGCGGCGGATAAGAGCCTTGCAGGCGCTTCTCGAATTTAGCCGTGCTGTATTTCGAGAAAACCTCCTCGATGATTTCGATGATGCTCATGTTCTGGAAAATGCGGCAGTCGGTGGTATTGCCGAGAAACCAGAGCCATGGCCTGATGATGGCTTCGTAGTAAGCTAGGCGGTCCTCGATCCGGGTCAGCCGAAACTCGGAGACAAGGCCGCTGAACCAGCGTTTGGGATCGGATTCACCTTCGATCGAAACTGCACCGCCCAGCATCTTCAGCGGGTCGACGTCGGGGCTGCTGCTTACGAACCCGACCGTATAGGCCAAACAACGACTGATCTCATCGCGCCCGACAAGATGCGTGAAGGTCAACAGGTCAGCGCCAACCGGCGTCTGCACAACCGTGGCACGTTCGTTCGGCATGGGTCGTGCCCCCTCCCGCCGCTCGTTTCTGCCTAAGCCTAGCACATGTCTTGCACCGACCAAAGGGGACCCTTGGTGACTGCAGCTTAATCGCCTGTGAAATCATCGACTTGAACGCTTCTGTGCCGCGCGCTCAGAAATTGCTGGTATAATGGGGCGTCCTGGGTGAGTTTCCCGACAGGATCGACGGCGATTTTTTTGAATGTATATCAGGCTGCAGATCAACAATGTCGTCTCCCTGCCCGCCGGTATGTCGACCGGCTACTCGGCTCGTGATCGCAGCTTTGAAATCGGCCGCGAGGCCTGTGACTGGACCTTGCCCGATCCCGACAAGTTCATCTCCGCCAGACACTGCGAAGTGCGTTACCAGGCAGGCGCGTTCTGGCTGCACGATATCTCGCGCAACGGCACTTTCATCAACGGATCGACGCAGCGCATGGCCGGCCCTCACCGGCTTGGTCAAGGCGATCGGTTGCTGATCGGCCGCTATGTCGTCCTGGTTTCGATTGATGACGAGCGCGCCGCGACAGGGCAGCCTCGAAGCAGCGACGGTTCGACGCAGCGGCAAATGCCGATCACCACAGGCCGGCCGCGGGATTTCGGAGACCAGCCTTTCTTCGAGCCGGTGGAGCAACGGCCCGGGCAGAGTGCACCGGTGTCGACGTCGTCGTCGCCCGCGCCTCCCCTTTCGACGAGAGACGAGGTGCTGCGGGAAATCGCGATCGCAGCCGGCATCTCGCCGGAATTGCTTCAATCGCGTGATCCGCATGAAGTGGCTGCCGAAATCGGCGCGGTGCTGCGGACGGTTGTCGAGGAGCTGGCCCAGCTGCTGAAGGCACGTGCGGCGGCGAAAATACTGGCCAAGAGCACACACCGGACGATGATCAGCGCTGCCGATAACAATCCTTTGAAGTTCGTCCCGGGAACCGACGACATCCTCGAAATCATGTTTGCGCGGCGCAGATCCGGCTACCTTGATGCCAGGCACAGTGTCGAAGACGCATTCCGTGATCTCAAGACGCACGAATTTGCCACCTATGCAGCCATGCAAGCTGCGCTCTCCCGGCTGCTTGATGATCTGTCGCCTGAGGCAATCAGCAAGAACCTCCCACCCACGTCATTCACATCGAAGAAAGGCCTGGCTTGGGACGCCTTTGTCGCCAAATGGCGGACCATGGAGGAAGCACACGAAAACGGAATGCTGGACATATTCCTGGCCTATTTCAGCGAAGCCTATGCCAAAGCCGATAAGCAAAAGTAGACCAGGAGGACTGAACCTGGCAGATGGCCCGGAAATCGGATCGGTTTGCTGCGCTTAGCTTCGGCTGCGGAGCGGATCACGCACCAGGTGGAATGTATCAGGGCGTCCTTGGCGAGCCCCAAAGATGCGGCGCTGTCGTTGGCGAAGAAAAATCCTTTCGCAGCGCTGCATCTGGTTCCAATCGACCGTTTCTAAGCTTACGATCACTTACGACAGTTCGCCAGCGGGTAAGGCTGATTGACCTGGGGGTCTGCGGCACATGTCATGTTACGGCGGGTTAGAAAGATATAGCCGACCTTCCTCGAGACACTGCCCTCGTCAGCAGCGCCTCCAGTTCCTGCGCCTGGCCGGGGACCGCTTTGCCCGCTTGTGGCGCACACGCGGCGCCCACGCGTGGACGGACGTTTGGCGATGAGCTCGAAGGACGATCCTTTCGGCCCAGCGGGCAAGACCGTTATTCGCGCACCGCGCCGCGCTGAAAACCCAGCGCCGGCTCCTCACAGACCTGTTCCCGACGACGGGCAGCCCGGTTCCTCGCGGGTTAAGGATTCAACGGTTTTCGATCCCGGTGTCGGTCGCCATGCACCGTCGGGCTGGACGTCCGGAACCGTGATTTACCAGGGTGCAGACCCCGGCGCAGCGGCGGCAACCGGCGGCTCCTTTGCGGCGGCGCCGGGGATTCAACAGGACATCCTGCTGCATGCCACGGACAGCGTCAAATATTCCGCAGCCAATCCGATCCTCGCCGCGGCCGCTCCTTTGCTGATGCTGTTTGGCCAGCTCAGGCTCATGGCTGTCGAAAGACAGGCGGAGCAACTGGCGGAACATGTTGCCGAGGCGATCGATAAATTCGACCGGACAATGGAGAAAGCCGATGTTCCCGAAGAGGATGCACGGATCGCAAAATTTGCTCTCTGCGAAACCGCTGACGACCTCATCGGCAATCTGCCTTGGCCCAAGACAGACGCCTGGGCGCAGCACAGCATGCTCTCACAGTTCTTTCACGTCGTGCCCACCGGCTCGGGCTTCTACGAAGCGCTGAACAAGATACTGGCCGCGCCGGAGGCACACTACGATTTGCTTGAACTGATGCATGCCTGCCTGTCGTTGGGGTTCGAAGGCCAGTATCGAGGCCTTGCGCGCGAGGACAACAATCTCGAACGCGTTCGACGCGACGTCTACGAGACGCTTCGTTACTTCAGGGCGCGCGCCGACGACGACATCTCGCCGCACTGGCAAAGCCTGGCGGTGTCCAGCCCACAGTCGTCGGCCCGGTTGCCGCTCTGGGTGATTGCGGCCGCAGCGTCGGCGCTGCTGACTGCGGCATTCTTCGCATTGCGGGTCCTCATCACCAACGAGGGCGATGCCCTTGCCGGCAAGTTGCTGGCGCTCGATCCGTCGACGCCGATCGCCATCGAACGCGCCACCGTGGTGCCGTCGGCTGCGCCGCCGGTGAAAGTCGCTCCGCCTATCGCCCCTACCCGCTCCCAGATCGATCGCATCCATGCCGCACTGGCCAAGACTATCGCGCGCGGCGGGCTGAGCGTCGGCACGCAGGGCAGGTTCATCATCGTGGAGATCAACAATGTCCTGCTGTTCCCGTCCGGCCGAGCCGAGATAAAACCGGAGTTTGCACCAATCGCCGCGAACATTGCCGCCGCACTGGAACCGGAGCCTGGACCGATCATGATCGTCGGCCACACAGACAATGTGAAGCCGCGAAAATCGAGCCCGTTCAAATCCAACTTCGACCTTTCCATCGCCCGGGCGAAAGCCGTCGAAGCGGTGATGGCGCCACGGTTCAGCAAGCCTTCCCGGATCACCGTCGACGGCAAGGGTGAAGACGAACCGATCGGCGACAATGCGACGCCGGAAGGCCGCGCCCAGAATCGCCGTGTCGACTTGATGATCCCCAAGGAGGAAACACTGTGAGCACGGCCATTTGGAAGCGCCGATGATGCGTTGGCTGCTGCGGATATTCAGCGCGATCGCGTTGGCCGGTTTCGCGGCAGCCGTCTGGTTTGCCGGACCATTGATCCGCTTTGCCGACACTCGTCCGCTGGCACCCGTCTGGCTGCGCGTGACGATCATCGGCGTGATCGTTGCGATCGCGACGCTGTTTTATGGAGTGCGTTTTTGGCAAAAGCGAAAGGCGCAAAAGGCGCTCGAGACGATAGTCGCCCGCAATGACGACAGGGATGACGACTCGCAGGTGCTCGAGGCTCGTATGAATGAAGCCATCGCTGCGCTCAAGCGGTCGAGCGGCAAGCGCAATTTCCTCTACGAGGTTCCCTGGTACGTCGTCATCGGCCCGGCTGGTGCCGGCAAGACAACGGCGTTGGTCAATTCGGGACTGAATTTCCCGCTTGCCGGTTCAGGCAACGCCCAACCGGTGGCGGGCGTTGGCGGCACGCGATCTTGCGACTGGTGGTTCACCGACCAGGCGGTGCTGATCGACACCGCCGGACGCTACACCACGCAGGATTCCAATGCGCAGAGCGACAAGAAGAGCTGGCTCGCCTTCTTGTCGCTGCTTAAAAGATACCGCACAAGGCAACCGATAAACGGGGTTATCCTGGCCATCAGCCTTGCCGATCTCATCAGCCTCGATGATCGGCAGCTTGACGTCCATGTCGTCGAAATACGCAGCCGTCTGCGCGAAATCCACGAAACACTGAAAATCCAGTTCCCGGTGTACCTGCTCTTCACCAAAGCCGACCTCGTCTCCGGTTTCATGGATTATTTTGGCGGTTTCGACGAGCAGCGCCGCCGCAAAGTGTGGGGCGCGACATTCCAGACCGCCGATCGCAGCAAGAACATGGTCGGTGAGGCGCCGGCGGAATTAGATGCATTGGCAAAGCGCCTGGCGGAGGAGATGGCCGACCGCCTGCAGGAAGAGACCGATCCGGTCGCGCGCATAGCCATCTTTGGCTTTCCAGCTCAATTTGACGCGCTAAAAAGCCGTATTGCCAGTTTCGTCGCCAGCCTATTCGATCCGGCTCGCAGCCAGGTGAATGTCAGCCTGCGTGGACTGTATTTTTCGTCAGGCACGCAGGAGGGTACGCCGATCGACCAGGTGCTGGGCGCAATCGGTCGCAGTTTCGGCAGCGCTTCTCGCGCCCATCTTTCCGGCACTGGCAAAAGCTTCTTTTTGCATGATCTTCTGACCGACGTCATTTTCGCTGAATCCGGCTGGGTTTCATACGACAAATCGGCTGAAAGGCGTGCAGCGATCGCCAGATATGGCGGCCTTGGCGCGATAGCATTGATCGCTGCGGCGGGTCTGGGCACTTTGGCCCTGAGCTTTACGGCCAACAGGTCGTTGATCGCCTCTACAGCGCAAGCTGTAAGCCGCTATCGCGAGACGGCGGACCCGCTCCTCAAAAGCACGAGGGTCGCGGATGCCGACCTCGAAAACGTCATAGGCCCGCTCGACCAGTTGCGCGAACTGCCGGCCGGGTTCGACACCAGTGACTTGCCGACCCCGATCGAGGCGACGTTCGGCCTCAGTCAGCGGGAAAGACTTCTTTCGGCATCAAAAACAGCTTACCGGCAAGCGCTGGAGCGGATGTTCCGCTCGCGCCTGCTGCTTCAGGCCGAACGGACGATCCAGGCCAAGATGGCTGATCCCGCCGCGCTCTACGAACCGCTGAAGATCTACCTGATGCTTGGCGGCAAGGCGCCGAAGGTCGACGACCAGTTGATCGTTTCCTGGATGAGGCAGGATTGGGAGCAGAACCGGTATCCGGGCGAAAACAACCGCGAGGGACGGGCGCAGCTCGAAAAGCATCTGCGGGCCATGCTTGCGTTGGACGACGCTTATGATCCGGTTTTCAAACTCAACCAGCCACTTGTCGAAGCCGCTCAACGCTCGCTCGGACGCATGAGCCTTGCCGACCGTGCCTCTGCCTTGGTGAAGTCGGCGGTATATGCGGCTGCGCTGGACGATTTTTCCATCTCCGTGAAAGGCGGCCCGGAAGCGCAGCTGTTGTTCGAGCGTGTCGATGGTGGCGATCTGTCAGGCCTTCGGGTTCCCGGTATCTACACCTATAGCGGCTTCAACAACTTCTATCTCGGACAACTCTCGCGCATTGCGCAGATGCTTGTCGACGACCAGTGGGTTCTCGGCGGCGGCGGCGAGCAAGGTGGCATCGACCAGGAGTTGATTAAGCTCGGTCCCGATCTTGTCGAGCGCTATGGGAGGGAGTTCGCCACAGCGTGGAACGGCGTTCTCGACAAGTTGAAGTTCAAGGCGGTGCTTAAGGACAAGCCACACTACATCGCGCTGTCCGCCGCCGCGTCACCTAGCTCGCCAATCGACCAGCTTTTTACGGCGATCGCCGACGAAACGGCTCTGACGCGAGAAGCTGGTTCCGGCAAAGATTCCGCCTCCGAGGCCGAAGCCGACATGCTTCAAAACCAGCCGCAGAACGCTGGAGATACCGCCAGGGGATTGGCCCGCATCGGCCTTCAAATCGCCAGCGGCAAATCGCAGAGCCGGGCCGGTACAGGGTCCGCTAGCGAGCAGAATCCCGGGGCGAACATCGAAGCGCAATTCAGATCATTCCAGGCTTTGGTGAACGGTCCCGCCGGACGCCGCCCAATCGATGCATTGACCCAGAATTTCCGCGACATCTATCAAAGCCTGCAACTGGCGGCCGACGTCCCTTCGCAAACTGAACGCGCCAACATGAATCTGCAGCTGCAGATATCCACCCTTCGCGCCAATGTCTCGCGGCTGCCCAAGCAACTCGCCCGAATGGTCACGGCGACCGCCGACGAGCTTGACGGCAACGTCGCGGAAACCTCGCTAGCGAATTTGAACCAGATGCTCGACCAGACCGTCACGCGCGCCTGCGAGGAGGTGATCGAGGGCCGTTATCCGTTCGCCAGCGATGGCCCGGAGGATACTGCGATGGCGGATTTTGCGAAACTGTTCGCTCCTGGCGGACTGATGGATCGGTTCTTCGCACAGAATCTGGCATCGCTGATCGACATGACCGGCCAGGACTGGAACTGGAAGCAGGATGTGCGCTTCGGGCGCGACCTGTCGAAGTCAACCTTGAAAAACTTCCAGCTGGCCGCGGAGATCCGCAACGCCTTCTTTCCTGCAGGCGGTTCGGTGCCGTCAGTCAGTGTCACCTTTACGCCGTTTTCACTGCATGGCGATGCCGATACGGCGCTACTCGATATCGATGGCCAGATCGTCCAAAGCAACCAGGCTGGCAACGCGCCAAGCACGGTGAGCTGGCCGAGCGGCATGGCTTCCGCGTCCGCGAGCCTGAGCCTCATTCCGGAGATGCCGGGCCGGGAGTCCGCGATCAAGTTCGAGGGTCCGTGGGCACTGAAGCGTTTGCTGGACAAGGCTGATATCACCAGCACCGGCGGCAACACGGAAGCCCGCTTCGTGATCGGCGGGCGCGATGTCGCCTATACGGTCCAGGCCAGTTCGGACCCCAACCCTCTCTTCCTTCCTGCGCTTTCCGGGTTCAGCTGTCCAAAGGCGTTTTGAGATGACCTTTGAATTTTCCAATATTGTGATGCGGTCCATCGGCAACAGATGGGCGGGCGTTGATTTCGATACTTTAATATTCGAGCCTGTGGCAAACTGGCGCGAGCGAGCGCCTGACAGTGCGGTGCAGAGGACGCTTGAGAAGCGCTTGGTGGCAAAGTGAACAATGTCGCCCTTCCCTTTGAAAGCTTCGGCGTTAGCCACAGAGGCTGTGTCCGTGAGCTCAATGAAGACAGCTATCTGGTCGAGCCGGAAACTGGCCTGTGGGTGGTGGCCGATGGGATGGGTGGACATGATGCCGGGGAAGTCGCTTCGGCCAGCATCGTCGATCACTTGGCAACGATCGGCATTGCGAGCTCTGCACCGGATCTTCGCGCGCGCTTCGAGGACCGGCTGAGCCGGGCCAACGCCGAAATCCGCAGGATATCGGAATCCCGCGGCGTAACCATTGGCTCCACTGTCGCCGCCTTGCTGGCGATGGATGGGCGGTTTGCCTGCCTGTGGGCGGGCGACAGCCGCGTCTATCTGATCCGCAACGCCGCGATCTCCCAGATTTCGAAGGACCATACCGAAGTTCAAGAACTTCTCGACAGGGGCATGATCAGCGCAGCCGAAGCGCTCGCCTGGCCGCGCCGCAACGTCATCACGCATGCGGTCGGTGTCAGCGACGAGATCGTCATTGACTTCCAACAAGGCGAAATCATGCCGGGCGACATTTTTGTGTTGAGCACCGACGGGCTGACAGCGCATGTCACAGACGCCGAGATCGAGGCGGCGGCGGTGTCGGCGACGCCTCAGGCGGCATGCGAAAACCTGCTGCAAACGGTGCTGGCGCGCGGGGGAACAGACAATGTCACGATCGTGCTCGTGAAGATCGGAGACGGGCGCAATGGGGCCCATCCTGACCCTTCCAGAGCGGAAGGTTGAGGCTGATGAGCGCCGACGACAAGACGCGGATTTCGCCTAACGTCGCCACCACGGCCGTGGGCACGCAGCTCAGCGGCATCTATGAACTGGACGAGCGGATCGCATTCGGTGGCATGGGCGAAGTCTATCGTGGCCACAACATACAGACCGGCGACCACGTCGCGATCAAGATCGTCTTACCCGAGTTCGCCCGTGATCAGACGATCCTGTCGCTGTTCCGCAAGGAAGCGTCGATCCTCAATCACCTGTCGCACGACGCGGTCGTGCGATATCACGTCTTCACGATCGACCCCGGTATCGGCCGACCCTACCTTGCCATGGAATTCGTCGACGGCCAGTCGCTGTTCGATATCATGCGACGTGGCCCAATGCCGACGGAAGACGTGCGCAAGCTCTGCCATCGCCTGGCTTCCGGCTTGAGCGCTGTGCACCAGGCGGGAGCAATACACCGCGATCTCTCCCCGGATAACATCATCCTGCCAGGAGGCCGGGTCGAACGCGCAAAGATTGTCGATTTTGGTATCGCGCGGTCGGCGACCGTCGGCGGAGAGACGCTGATCGGCGGAAAGTTCGCGGGAAAGTACAACTACGTTTCTCCCGAACAGCTCGGGCTGTACAGCGGCGACGTCAGCGAGCAATCCGACATCTACAGCCTGGGATTGGTGCTGGCCGCTGCTCTTCGCGGGAAACCGATCGACATGGGCGGCTCCCAGTTCGAGATCGTGGAAAAACGCCGAACCGTTCCGGACCTGTCCGACATCGATGCCGATTTTCGTGGAATTGTTGAAGCCATGCTGCAGCCGGATCCACAAGACCGGCCGATCAGCATGGCGGATATCGCCAAGGCGACACGTGACGATACGGATGAGGAGACAACGCCGCCAACGTCGATCACGCCGCGCGACCGGACGGGTTTGCCGCGAGCGGGGGGGACCGCCGCGCCTGGCCCCAAGCTCACAAGTCAGCCTCCGGCGGCTCCCGGCGAGCGCTTCGTTCCGCATGTCCGGCCGGCGCTTCTGTCCGAACCAAGGCCTGCGCCAGTTGCCGTTCCTCGGGCGGCTTTGCCAAAGGTCTCTGCAAATTCCTCCAAGACCCGATCGATCGCGATCGCTGCCTTGGCGTCATTAGCTGTCGCGTCCGGTGCAGGCATCTATCTGAGCGGCTTGATGACACCTTCCACGCCGACCGCCGGCGATACATCGTTTTTGTCGCCAAAAGGATCAAAACCGGCCCCGACAGACAGTGCCCCAAATTCGCCGGGCGATGAGCCGGCAAAGGCAGTTCCACCTGAGCAGTCACAAACAGACGCCACTGCTCCGCCAGCTGAAAGTCATGCAGGTGCCGCGGCGGATCAAAAGTTGGAGCCGACACGGCCCGCCGAAGTCCTTTCGCCAACCGAGCAAACCCCCGAGCCGGCGGCATCCGAAGAAGCCCTGGAGCCGGCGGCATCCGAGACTCCAGCTGAAAATCAGACAGATGCCGCGGCGCAAAAGTTAGAGCCGGCACGGCCTGCAGAAGTCCTTTCGCCAACCGAGGAAACCTCGGAGCCGTCGACAGCCGAGGTGCAGTCGCCAGCTGAAAATCGGGCAGATGCCGCGGCGGATCAAAGGCTGGAGTCGATGCAACCCGCCGAAGTCCTCTCGCCAACCGAGGAAACCCCGGAGCCGGTTCCGCCGCGTGTCCAGGTCGCGCCGGCGCCGCCGGCCGACAAAGTCTCGCCGCCCCCGGCGGTCGAGCCCGAAATGATGGAGAGGTCCGAGCAGCCGGCCGGCCAGCAGGCCAACCAAGTGCCCGAACCCGCTGCAGGCCAGACGGATGACGCGAGCGCAAAGGGGCAACAGGACGAACCGGCGGCAGGCAAACAGCCGGACGGACCCACGATCACCTTGAACGTGCCGAAACCGGAACTGGAACTACCGCCGAAAAATGCCCCCGACGACGCTGCGCAGCGGGTCTCCTGGGTGCGCGACTTTAACGGCGGCGACTGTTTCTATGCGACGTTGACTTCGGCAACCGAGACCGCAGTCGCAATCGAAGGATTGGGCACAGAGGTCCAGCCCTTCGAACGAATGCTGTCCGATTTTCAGGTAACATTCCATGTCGAACCGGACATCAGCGTCCGCCTCATCGAACCGGCTCAATGCGAAGTCACCAACTTTCTGCGCTTTCTGGACCAGATGCCGGCTGTCAAGCCGCAGCTTGTTCTCGATCGAACGACCGTGCAGAGCGGTTCGCCGATCGGCGGCACGCTGGTGACGCATGGCGGCCTCATTTCCAGCGTGCTGCTGATCGACCACAGGGGCATGGCATTCAGCCTCGACAATCGTATCTTGGCGCAAGCCGACAAGGCCACCTTCAACATTCCGATCGATCTCGGCGCAGCCGACAAGGCGGCCGGTAAGGTCGTGCCGCAGATCATAATGGTCATCACGGGTCCACAGGATATACAGGCTGCGGCGTTCTCCGCGCCGACACCAGCCGCGCTGCTGTTGCCCAAGATTCTCGAAGAGATCGATACCAACCGATCTGAGTTCTCCGCGACGGCAAAGTACTTCCGGCTCGGCGGGTAGCATGGACGCCGATGGACCGCCGCCGCTCGCGTTTTTCCTCCCTGACCGCCGTCCCGCCCAATAATCAGCGTAACTGGCTTCGCGGCCTGCTTGCCCTGAGAGGCCATATCAAACTTGTGGTCATGTCGGGCGCGATTTTGCTGGCTCTCCTGTCGTCCCACGAAGCGCGCGCCGAATTCACCGTCTGCAATCAGACGCTCGACGTGGTCAATCTCGCTGTCGGCCAAAAGGTCGACAATGCGGACCAGACCGACGGCTGGTGGACCATCGGCGCAAATCAGTGCGTGAACGTCATCCGCGAGGAACTCACGAATCGCTACATTTACATCTATGCGACGGACGTTTTTGGCCATGCGACCCTGACTGGGTCGACCGAAATGTGCATCGACCGGCGGCGTTTCTCGATACGCGGCATTGATGAATGCTGGCAGCGCGGCCATATCGCCGCACTATTCCTCGAAGTCGATACGCTTGAACAGGTGCGATGGACCTTTTTTCTGACCGGAAGCAATCCGTGACGCACAGTATCGACACAAGCTTCAGGTTGAAAAAGCAGGCGCGCGCCGCCCTGCGCAGACGCCGGCTCTGGCGCAGACTCCTTGCCGGTCTTGCTGTGGTTGTCCTGTTGTCGATCGCTGCCGGCTTCTATCTCACCGCGGACTATTGGTCGTTTGGCGATGAAGATGAGGAGTTGCACGCGGTCGAGGGAACCGATGATGTACCAGCCGATGCATCGGTCTATGTGCCTGCCATCATCGATCTCGCAGGCGACCCGATGTGGATCACCCTTGCGCCCGACACCGGCGCCGCAACAAAGAGCCAAGTGATCCCGCGCCCGGCAGGACTCGATCAGGCTGGAATTTCTCCCCAGATCGAAATCCTGTCTGACGTGATGCTTAGCGCCAGCGAAAAGTTCATGACAACGATACCGTCCACGCAAGAAGATTTCGCATTCTTCCAGGCACAGCGACAGACCGCGCCGGCGCCATCCAACGATCTGCAAAACGATGTTCAGCCAGCGCCCGTTCTAAATGAGGCTCCGGTTGCTTCGGACCCGCAGGTGGAAGCCGATGATGCCGAAGCAGGTTGGGGCGAAACAATCGATGCAGGCGAGGCAGCCCTTCCCGCTTTCCGGAAAACCCAGATCGAAAACAACACTAGCGTGGCAAATGTCATCAGCGAACATCAACGATACGAGGCCACCGAGGACACGTTCGTAAAGATTCTCAACGACCGTAGCTTGGACAGCGTTGCCGTGGATGCGCATTTCTCTGCCGAGGATGCCAAGCTGGCAGGCGAAGCCCTGAAGGCGCTTTTCAATCGGGAAAGCCTTGAGCCAGGTTATGTCGTCGCCATGCGCGGTTTCAGGCCGACGCGCGAGACGACAACCATGTCCCTCATGCAGGTTTCGATCTACGCCAAGAACGTATTTGTCGGCACGCTGACGCGCAACGCCGCTGGTGTGTTTGTGTCTGGTGTGGACCCCTGGGTCCGCGAAGATCTGTTCAACTACTCAGGTGCGCAGGCACAAGGCACGCACAAAAGGCAATACCGGCTGCTCGACGCAATCTACTCGACAGCAGCACGCAACAAAGTCCCGACCGGCGTGATCGGAGAAGCGATCATGTATCTCTCGAGAGGACAGGATCTGGATGCCTTCGCCAGCGAAGACCAACGTCTGGTCCTGATCTATTCGCAAAGGCCTCGTGGCAAGGAAGAGACGGCCGGGCGGGTGCTGTATGTTGGCGTCCAGGGTAGCGAAAAAAGCCTCGACTGTTTCGTGTTTCAGCAGATTGACGGCCAGTTTGCATGCGTTAGCGGCGACGATCAGGTTCGCTCGCTCACAGTCGCCTACGGCATGGTCACCCCGGTCAACGGAGTCATGACCTCCACTTTCGGGCCACGCAAGCACCCGATCCTCGGAACCGTTCGTATCCACAAGGGCGTGGATTGGGCGGCGCCTCTGGGCACACCGATAGCCGCCGCCTTCGACGGCGAAATCGTCTTTCAGGGTGATGGAAGTGGTTACGGCAATCTGGTGAAGATTTCGCACGCGGACGGCAGCGAGACGCGCTATGCGCATATGCAGAAATTCGCGGACAAGACCGGTGTCGGCGCGAAGGTGAAGGCAGGCGATATCATTGGCTATATCGGCACCACCGGTCTTTCAACTGGGCCGCACCTGCATTTCGAACTCTATCGCAATGGGCAGGCGATCGATCCGCTGGGCACGGTTACGGCAATCGCGACGGACGCTTCCGCTGTCGAAACGCTGACCGACCGTATCGTTCAAGTTGAAAGTGGCGGCAAAGCCCGCGCCAAGAACCCACTTTCTTCGGCGACCGGCGCCGGTCAGTTCATAACGAAGACCTGGATCAGGATGATGAACACCTATCGGCCTGAACTTGCGCGGACATTATCAACCGCCGACCTGCTCGCTCTGCGTTATGACGCCACCATCTCGCGCGAGATGGTCAGCAATCTGGCGCGCGAAGGCGAAGCCTATCTTCGGGCGCGCGGCCACCAAATTACAGCCGGCCGGCTTTATCTCTGTCATTTCCTGGGAATGGAAGGCGCCCATCAAGTGTTGTCGTCGCCGGGTTCGGCGCAATTGAGCGCCGTGCTCGGGTCGGCCGTCATTCAAGCCAACCCGTTTCTCACTGGCAAATCCGCCAGCTATGTCGTCAGTTGGGCCGAAAGGAAAATGGGGCGGAAGCTGAGCCCGGCGATGGTTGAAGTGAGCCAACGGACAACGACAACGACGGAAGTCCGGCAGACATCGCCCGAGTTCGAAAAATACAAGCAGGCGATCACGGCTATGGTGAATTCTGTTCAGACTGCGCTTTGAGCCGGCACATGGCCCCGAAAATCGGAATCGGTTTTGCTGCGCTAACCTCCGGTTCGGTGCAGCGAATAAGGCGCGCTCTGGTCTTAGTCTAGCGTAGCCGCTCCAGCTACTCAGTCCGTATCCGCATTTCCACCCGGCGGTTTACCGGATCGAATGGATTGGGGTTGCGGGGATTCGTTTCGCCCAAGCCTGTCGCTTTGATGCGGGCAGGATCGATGCCGTTAGAGGTCAGGAAGGTTGTTACCGATCTGGCTCTTCGTTCCGACAGTCCCTCGTTGTAATCAGCCGAGCCGGTGGCGTCGGTGTGACCCTCAACAACGAAGTTCAGAGTGCTCAGTCGGCTGTCCTTCAGTGCCTTGGCGAACTCGTCCAGTTCAGCGCGGGCAGTCGCATCGAGTTCCGCAGAATCCAGGCCGAAATTGATCAGCATGTCGAGGCTGGTTTTTTCGGCCGGCGCTGCTTTGTTCTTGCTGTTGCACTCCTCTTCGGTGCCGACGCAAATTCCACGTGTCGGGCCGAACTCGCTCGCCCTGTCAAAAAACTTCACGATGTCTTCTGATTTCTGAAGCGGATCAGCAAAAGCGTGGGTCGAAAAAACCGCGACCGTAAACACGAAGGCTAAACTGCCCAACTGCATGACGGTTACTCCCGTTTGAGCATCCGATTTCATCGACTGCGGACAATACCAAATTCCGAATCGATTGTCTGTCAATAAACGTCAAGCACACGAGTGGTGGAGGCAGTTGCATCTTGCTGTGACTGAGACTTGACCTCACCCTGTCCAGGGCTTCAATGTCGATTGTTCCCTAGTCTAGTGAAAGCGTGGCGCCATGGCCAATGAGCTTCGATTCAAAACGGCACGGGATCTTTTCATGGCCTGCCCCGCTGTCGCCAGGGACATGGTGGCACTTCCGACCGAACAGCCTCCAATCGAATTTTGCCGCGCGCTTCTTGCCGGGCGGGTGCCTGAGGAGGCGATTACGTTCTGTGCCTATCTGCTTCCCGAGCGGGCTGCGGTGTGGTGGGCCCATGAGTGCCTGAGCCACCTCACCGTTCTGCTCGATCACAGGGACCAGGAATTGCTCGCGCTTGTTCGTGACTGGGTCAGCGAACCAGATAGCCCTCACCATCGCCCAGAAGTGAGCGAGGCTGCGGCAATGCCGCCAACAACGCCGGCCGCCTGGATTGCCTTGGCTGCAAAACGGCATGGCAATGGTTCGGCTATGGACGCGTCAGCGGTTACGGCCTTGCAGCCAATGGCTGCCGCCCATGCTGTGAGTGCGGGGGTTCTGGCCGGACTGGCGCGCGTTGCACTGGAGGACCGCTTTTCAGTTCTTTCCGCGTTTGTTGAAATGGGCATCCAGATGGCAGAGATCGAGGCGCTGCGCCAATCAGCGGATGCGAATTAGATCGTAGCCCGGATCCGCGAGCGGGATACGTTCAAATTGAACTGAGCAATCCGACTCTATCTGTTTGATTTAGCCCCATTCCTGCGACGCCAAGTAATTCCACTTGGCTGCAGAATGATCTGAATCAGTTGCTTGGCTTAGCTGCAGCCGGCATTTAACGTTATCCCCAACCGCCTCCTCCGCCGCCTCCTCCGCCGCTCCCTCCCAAAGAAGGAATGATTACGGGAGGTGCGGCAGCAGGCTCGTCCGCGACCGGTCTAACCACTTTCCTGGCGGCCACCGGTTTGGCAGCCGGGTTGACGACCTTCCGCGGCGCCGCGGCTCTGCGAACGACCTTCGGCGCCGGCGCGGGCGTCGCCACCAGTGGCGTCGGTTGAAGTGGGGGTGGCCAGGATGTGCAGCCCACGAGACCCGCCAGGGCGATGGACAGAGTTATCCCAATTGTTGCCTGCTTCAGATTTCTGCCCACCATTGCCTCCTTGTTGATCAGAACAAATCCCGACGCGGATTGGCTTGTTCCCAGACCGCCCTTGCCACTTTGACCAATTGCTTGTCGACAGAACCGCTCAACGGAATCTTCGACTTGAGTTCCCCACGCAGCTGCTTCAACGCCGCCGCTTTCGGCTTGGCGCCGAATTTCGCCAGCGTCGCCCGGGCGTCAGGCAGCTCATTGCGAAGATCGAGCGCGACTGTGAATGCCAGGAAACGCACGGCGACGGTCTGGTCGGCCTTGTCGCCCTTTTGCATCTCAAGAGCCGCGCGATCATAGGCGCCGGACTGGTCACCGCGCGAGGTTGCCAGTTCAAACAGACGTTGGGCTTCATCAAGGTCCTGCTCCACGCCAACGCCATCACGGTACATGCGCGCAAGACTGCTCGGCGCATAGGGCTGGCCGAGGTCAATGGCCTTCTGAAAAAGCGCCAGCGCAGCCTTCGGATCCTTCTCGACGCCCCGGCCGCTGAGGTAATTGCGACCGAGCAAGTTCATCGAATACATGTCTTGGCGCTGGACGCCGGCCTTCAGGAAGGCAACGGCACGGGCCTGATCGGCGGGCACGCCGTTGCGGCCTTCGGTGAAGATCGCGCCGAGATCGTTCATGGCATAGGTGTGCCCCATCGATGCCGCCTTGAGCAGCAGGTCCAGCCCCTTGCCGGTGTCGGGTTCGACACCGTGCCCATTGAACAAGGCACGGCCCCACGACGTCATCCCATAGGGATCGCCCTTGTCGGCTGCAGCCGCGTAGAAGGCATTGGCCTTTTTCCGGTCGACAGCCACGCCCGTTCCCGTCGCGTGGAGGTAGCCGAGTTCGAACACAGCGCGCACGTGTCCCCTGTCGGCAGCCTGTTGTATGGCTTTCCTGGCCTGGTCCACCTTGCCGGCCGCAAGCAGCGCGCGACCCAGTTCGTAGCGGAAGCGGGCGACATCGGGATATGCCTTCACCGCAGCCTCGCAGAGCTTCACCGCGTCGGCGCCGATTTCATTTGGCAGCAGGCCGGGAACGACGCCTTGAAGGTCGAGCGGTTCGCCGGCAGCCGAGTCGCACGGATCGACGCTTGGCGACAGTTTCATTTTGGCGGGTTTGGATACTGCGCTGTCCGCCCGAATCTCGAAGGCGATCTCGACCGGTGCGCTGGCTCCGATCTGGGG
Source organism: Mesorhizobium sp. WSM4813 (assembly GCF_055811555.1). Lineage (NCBI taxonomy): Bacteria > Pseudomonadati > Pseudomonadota > Alphaproteobacteria > Hyphomicrobiales > Phyllobacteriaceae > Mesorhizobium > Mesorhizobium sp. WSM4813. The sequence goes on along the minus strand of NZ_JBVVQU010000031.1, from coordinate 33,715 downwards.
TTCATAGCGCAGCCCCTCGACTTCACCGACCGTCAAGCTCGATTCGGGCGAAAGGGTTCGATCCGGCAGGGACAGCGTTCCCGTTGCCGGATAGTTGGCAACCTTCAGGCTGACCGCCGCAGCGTCTGTCGGGAGATCCAGGTTCAGAGGAACCGCGCCGATGCCGACCGGAACGTCGATGTCCCGGTTCTCGATCGCCTCGGCCGCACCGGTGACGTGAATGCCGCGCTGCAGCACCTGCTGCTTCTGCTCGGCTTCGAGCGAGGCCATCACCTGTTCGCGCTGGGCTCCTTCGCCGCTCTTGACCCGGAACACCAGCATGCCCTTTGCTTCGCCGCCCCAATTGTCGCGTGCAGCGTAGGCCAGCATATCCATCTCTTCTGGCTCGCCAACTCCCTTGGGGACATCCATCTGCAAATGCGGCAGATCCTTGCCCTGGATCAGATCCCCCGCTTCGACAACCTTGCCATTCAGCATCAGGCGTCCCAAGGCGGGCGGTCTCTCGATGCTGACGGTGATTGATCCGCCGTCGACCTCCACCGGTTCCGGGAGGTTCAGATCGACAGGCCCGACCCCCGACAACACGACTTTCTCCAACACGGGCGGTAGAGAGGGGCGGCTGCTGCGACGCATCAGAACGACTTCGTCGATCAGCGAAGAGTTCTCCCAGGGAACCTGCAGGCCCTTAGTAGCCTCAACTACATCCCGGCGCACGGCCGCCATGACCGTGCGAATCTCCTGGTTCGGAGCCAAGGCCCGACGAGAAAATGCGAATGAAAATGGGCTGAGGTCGCCGGCGCCGTCATAGGCAACCGCGCCGGGTTCGGTGGCGAAAGCAATCAGTGTGTTCAGCGAGCTTCTTACTTGCGCAAGGCCCGTGCCGCTGGCGGTAAGAAGCTGGTCCCTGAGCCAATAGTCCTTGCGAGGGAATGGATTGTTGCGGCAGGCATCGAGGATGATCACCTGGATCTTCGATTTCGAACGCATCTGCTGCAGCACGTCGTTCAGCTTGATTGCCTGGACCTCGACGTCCGCCGCATCTTTCAACGAGGCATCGACAGGAATCAGGAAATTTTCGCCGCCGATCTGAAAGCCGTGGCCGGAATAGTAGACGACAGCTACATCCGCGCCGTCCACGGCGGCAAGATAGTTGCGGAACTTGTCTTCAAACTGCAGCTTTGTAAGATTGCTCGCCACGAAAACATCAAAACCAGCCGCTCGAAACGTGTCGGACACGTCCACCACATCTTTGGCCGGGTTCTTGAGGGCCGAGATTTCTTTGTAATCGGAGTTGCCGATTACAAAGGCGACCCTTCGTTCGACTGCAGAAGCCTCGAAAGTCGTGACGCTTGCGAGCATCAAGGCCGCAACGAATCCGCAACGTCGGAGCATGGCAAATCCCTTAACCGCTGATCCCTGGCGACCACAAAACACAGCTTGCAGTGCCAGGTCCGTTAGAGAGCATGCTATCTGCCGAGACAGAAAAGAGCGAAAAGCCGTCGCGACAGCGGTATATTCCTCACTTGATCAGACCCTAAATTACATCAGAGGCCGAGTGTCCGCAATGATTGTCAGGCGGTTTCTCGACATCCTGCTTGATCCGCTCGGACCACGCGCGGCCGGCATTCTGATCGTAGCAAGTTGCAGCTCGGTTGTGGTCGGCGATGCTCCCGAGAAAATACAGCTGTGCTGGCGCACCTATGTTTCGTCCCAACGACGAACGTCCACTGCCGCCTGCCAAGCCCGATCGCCGCCCTGCACTCTTGACCTCCGTACACGCGCCACGCGTCAGAGAGCGCACGAGTTTTCCACTACTAATATCGGTCCACCCCTGATTTTCTCTAGCCACCATTTCCGAGACTCAATTAGCGTCTTCTTATGGAGCATCGGCACGCCATTCGAAGAATCAAGGACGGGCTTTGGGAGGTCTACGACATAGACGACGATAGGGTTGTCTTCGCAGACGGCGTGGCTCTCACAAACTTGCAGGATGACGAGGCACTCGACGCCCTGGAGTTGCTAAAGGGTGGGTTCCTGGTTCCGAGCAGCGCTCCCAAGCCAGCTGACAGTTCCTTGGGGGATACGCTGAGGTCGACTATCCGCAAGATGAAGAACTGAAAGCGGACAGCTGACGCGCAAAAGCGCCGCCGCTTGGCGGGCTCCCGGCAGGTTTCGGGATTGCGCTTTTAGAAAGCCGGTGAACTACATCAGCCGATGTGTTCGCTCGTCGAGATCTGCCACCCTATTTCAGCGACGTCGCAGCCGCGATGGTATCGATCAATTTGCCCGCTCAAGGCTCAAGTCGCCACGGCGTCTCAAAACGAAAAACTCTCCTTCGTTTGGTTGATGCCGGAACAATGCTCCGTCAGTAAGTTCGTACCGTATATTAGCAGGTGCTGTTATGAGGTTTTTGCCCGTTCAGGAACCGACCAACACATGGGCCGTGTTCGATACCACCGTGGATGTGCCTGCGGACTTCGCTGGCACTTGCCTTATCGGCTTGACGCGGGAGCGGGCGGAGTGGCTCGCAGCGAGAGCCAATCAAGATGCATCGGTGAGAAGCAATTGGATCGGCCGGTTATCATCCCTGCAGCCTGAGCACGGCGTGGTTCCGTACGCAAATGTCAGAAATGGCTTATACCCGCAGGGAAGATTTCAGTGACGGACGAAGAGGCCGCTGCGTTGGCAGCCAGGAACCAGCAGCCTACGTGAATCCGACATCACCAGCAAAATCGATCCAGCGATCGGTCCCGGGCGTTGGGTCGGCTTGTATTCCTGCCCGAAGGACCGCGGTCATTGCTGATCCGGCATCTCGGTATTCTCTTGGGGGTTCTTGTTGACGCCCGCGGCAGGCGAAGTGTCGGCCGGGGCGTTCCCACCTTGGTTTTGCTCAGGCGCTCTTTTGAGTGGCGAGGTGCGCCAGTCCATATCGGCATACAAAAAGCCAATGAGAAAGCCGACGATAATGATCGCTGCTATCACCAGCGAAATTATGGCGTTACGTCGCTCCATGTCCGGCTCCTTCCTGCGAGCCGAACAGCCAGTATCGAAAATAGTTCCCATCTACCATAGATGAGCAGGAGTAATGCCTTGCAGCATACGTTGCACCGAAGCAGGCGCCTCAAGCTGCAAGTTGTGGAACTTCGCACCGTGCCGGCGGTTGAAACGTACGAGCTGTGAACGAACCTAGCCGTTCTTTTCCGCCGCAGCAGGAAGGAGACACCATGGCCGACAAGACTACCCCATCGAAGCCGGCAATTCGGCAGGCGAATGCGGACGGCTTGCGACAACCAAGGCGGGACGCCAACGGTACGGAGGCGGGAGCGAAACCGCCGACGCCGAAAACCGCGGGAACGTCGAAGCCCTCGACCGCTCCGCTGGAGAATCCGGTGGCGAACCGCAATGCCGGCCGGCCGCTCCAGAAGGGCACCACGCCTCGCCCGACCGAAAAGCCGCTAGACTGAAGAGCGATGGCCGCGGTCGAACGGCACGGCGATGCCTGTGCGGCGGTGTTCGCTTCAGGGTAAGCGGCGCTCCGCTGCGCGTTGGAATGTGCCACTGTCAGGATTGCCGCCGCGCCGAGCGGCAGCTTCTTCACGCCGTTCGGTACCTGGCCGATCTCAGCCTATGAAGGCAGTGGAGAAATGAAGACGTTCGCCAAACGCAGCTTCTGTTCGCAATGCGGGTCGCATATTGCCTGGCTGCGGGACAATGAGGCCGAGATCATGCTCGGTTCGCTAGACATGGCTCCCAGCGACCTCATTCCGGAGTATGAGCTGTGGGTACCGCGCCGTGAGAAATGGCTCATGGCATCGCGTTGGGCGGAGGAATTTGGCGGCGATCGCTTTCGGCCTTCCGATCCATGACGAGGTTGCTGAAAACAAGCTACGACGCCGGGACCAATTCAGCCAAGACACTCAAAATAGACGCCTGATCTGCCGGCTTGCTCACAAATTTGAAGCAGGCAAAGGCGAGTGGAACATCGCGCGGCCCAAATCCGCTCAGACACGCGAACGGGATTTGGCGGGTTTGCAATTCTTCTGCGATCGCCAGGCTCATTTCGCCATGCAATTGGACATCCAGAAGCGCGGCGTCGACGTGATTTTCACGGATCAGGCGAAGGGCCGCCGCCACCGAAGGGGCCGGGCCGATCACCTGATGTCCCGAAGCGCGCAGACAAGCAGCGATGTCCTCGGCGATGAGCCATTCATCCTCGACTACTAGAACGCGCAGCCGGTTGCTCACGGCGTCTCCTTGCGCATCATCGGGAACGTGATCTGGACTTCGAGACCGTCCCGATTGAAGGCGGTCTCGACGTTTCCGCCAAGCCGGTAGCCGATCTCACCCTGCAGCAGGGAAAGTCCGAAGCCGCTAACTTCTGGTTTTCTGACAGGCGGCCCGTCTCTCTCACGCCAGGCGAGCGTGAAAACACCGCCCTCGCCAGACCATTTCAGAGCGACCCTGCCCCGGGGCGTCGACAGCGCGCCATATTTGGCGGCGTTGGTCGCCAGTTCATGAATGGCCATGCCAAGGGATAGGCCCTGTTGCGGGCTAAGCTTCACTTCGACGCCGTCAAGTTCGAACTGGTCAATGCTAAAAACTTCGAGTTCCTGATGCAGCAGTTCGTTGAGCGAAGCTTCTTTCCAGCGTTCATTCGACAGCAGACCGTAGGCCCGCGACATGGCGTGTAGGCGACCGATCAGCGCTTTGGCGAACTCTTCCTTCGATTCCGAACTTTCACGGGTGCGGTTGGCGATGCTGGCGACCACTGCCAGCATGTTCTTGACGCGGTGGTTCAGCTCCGAGATGAGCACCTGTTGATGCTCTTCCGCCTCGGCCAGGGTGGTGACGTCGATCAGTGTGACCACAACCCCCTGAATTCTGTTCTCCTTGTCGCGATACGGATTGACGCGAACCATGTGAAACCGGCCCTGGTCGTCGCGCGCCAGATGATGGTTCAGGATCTCTCCGGTTTCAAACACGGCATCGATGTGCTGTTTGATCTCGGGGTAGTCGAGCTGGCTCGAAAGCTCGGTCAGCGGACGGCCGACGTCGGAGGGACGCAGGTTGAAGAAAGACGAGGCCGGCGGAGTAAAGGTCCGCACCACCAAATTGCGGTCGAGGAAAATGGTTGCGATCTGGGTGCTCTCGAACAGATTCCGCAAATCGCTGTTGGCGCGATCGAGTTCCTCTATCTTGCTGGTCAGTTCCGAATTGATGGTGTTGAGCTCCTCGTTGAGCGACTGCATCTCCTCCTTCGAGGCCTCAAGCTCCTCATTGGTCGACTGCGCCTCCTCATTGACAGAGACGAGTTCCTCATTCGACGATTTCACTTCTTCCAGTGCGGTTTCGTACTCCTCGATCGTCGATTGCAGTCGCTCGCGCGTCTCGCGCAGCTCCCGCTCGAGATCGGCAGTGCCTTCGCTGTTACGGTTTTCGGGTGCCACGTCGGACCGCGTCTGCACCGGCCCCAATGGTTCGAACAGGACGAGATAAAGCCGTTCGCCCTTGCCGCGTTCCGCCAGGGGCTCGACAGTGAGTTTGATAGACAGTGTCTGTTCGTCGTCCTCGTCCACGACGACATTTTCCCGCACGACGGTGCGGCGCGTCGTGGCGGCTTCCCGCAATGCCGCGCGCAGGTTAAGCCTTAGCCCGGCGCGGGCCAAAGTCAGCACTTGCCGGCTCGGAATGCCTTGGGGCGCTTCGAGATATCTGCCGGTCCGCGCCGAATAATAGACGACGTCACCATCCCCATTCACCACAACATGCGGCGGCGCGAAACGCTCCAGCACCTGCGCCTCGACGGCCTGCCGAAGCGGATAGCTGGAAGTCCCTTTCTTCGATCCCGTGCTTTCGGGCATGAAGGCGCCCGAGCGGTGATCACCGATCAGCATCGGCAGCCTAATGTGTGGCGAGGCATGTTCGCGCGCCTGAAAAATGCGCTGCTTCTTGTCTACGGTGGTGAAGAGGTTGTCGTGCTGGCCGACGCTTTCGGACGTGCCGAGGAAAAGATAACCGCCCGGCTTCAACGCGTAGTGGAAGATCGGAATAACGCGGTTCTGGATGTCCGAGCCGAAATAGATCAGCAGGTTGCGGCATGAAACCATGTCCATGCGCGAAAAGGGCGGGTCGCGGACGACGCTGTGAGGCGAAAACACGCACAGCTCCCGTACCTCGTTGGCAAGCACGTAACTCTCACCGTCGCTGCTGAAAAAACGCTGCTTGCGTTCGGGCGAAACGCCCTGCAGCAATGCCGCCGGGTAACGCGCCGCGCGCGCCACCGCAAGTGCCGGCTCATCGATATCTGTCGCAAATATCTGGACGCGCGGCACAACCGGAAGCGTCTCAAGATGTTCGCGCAATAGCATGCCGATGGAGAACACCTCCTCCCCGGTGGCGCAGCCAGGCACCCAGATCCTGACGGAATCGCCGGCGGTCTTGCTCTCGAACAGCTGCGGTATGATCTTCTCCTCGAGCAACTTGAACGCGTCGGGATCACGGAAAAAATCGGTGACGTTGATCAAAAGATCACGAAAGAGGTTCGTCACCTCGCGAGGGTCTTTCTTCAGCCATTCGACATACTCTTCAAACGAATCCAGCTGTGCGATCTGCATGCGTCGCTTTATGCGACGCAGGAATGTCTTGGTCTTGTAGCCGGAGAAATCGTGGCCGGACTGGCCCTTCAGAATGCCGTAGATCTCATCACGGATCCGAGCCATGTCTGCTGTCTCTTGGCGGCCGTCCTCGGTAACCCCGTTCAGCAGATCGAAGCTGCGCGCGAATCCTTCGAGCTTCCCACCGATCTCCTCCGCGGGCGCCGCAATATCGATCAGCCCGCTGGAGATCGCACTCTTCGGCATGTCAGGGTTGCGCGGACCGTAGCCGTCGGTAGCCTGGGCGACCGTCAGTCCGCCACGCTCCTTGATTGCCTTCGCGCCCAGCGTGCCGTCGGAATCGCCGCCCGACAAAATGACTCCCACCGCGTATTCGCCCTGATCCTCGGCCAGCGCGCTAAAGAAGATATCGATCGGTTTACGCTCGCGGCTGAGCACGTTGGATTGCCGCAGGTGCAGCACTCCCTTCTCAATCGTGAGAACGACGTTTTGCGGCATCACATAGACGTGGTCGGACAAGACAGTGGTGCCGTCCTCGACGACGACAACCGGCATTTGCGTGTAACGTCCGACGACCTCGTGAAGCAGGCTTTCGCGCCCGGGACTGAGATGGGTGACGATGACGAACGCCATACCGGGCTGGCCGGTGATGCCTTTGAACAGACCCTCCATTGCAGGAATGCCGCCGGCTGACGCGCCGACGCCCACAATGGGAAATCTCTTCATCTGGGATGTCACCGCAAGCCCTCGGTTGAACAGCCTAGACGACATGGCCGCCAAATCGACCAAAACCCACGACTGGGCTGAACGCAATATCCAGCATATAACGTGCATGAGGGCCGGAACAAGTCCGTGCAGACGGCGTTAACGTCGGAACCTTTGTGGACACTCCAATGTCAAGACGCGCACCTGACCTAAAGCTGACAAAACAAGCGTTTTTGCAGTCTTCGGATTTGCTGGGTTTGCCGGGAAACGAACCGATTCCGCCCCGCATGCTGGTTTTGGCGAAACGATTGCAGGCAGCCTTGCAGGAACATTCTGAACAAGTCCGCGCGGACAATTGGAAATCTCGCTCCAAGAAAGGACGATGAGGTGCGCGATCTCCGAGGGGTGCACATCCTGATCGTCGAAGATGATTGGGTATTGGCAGGGGATCTCGCAAGGTATTTTGGTAATATGGGCGCGGTCGTCCTCGGACCGGCAGCCACAGTCGAACACGCGTCTATGCATACTGAGGTGGCTGAGGCCGCGATCCTCGACGTCAATCTGAACGGCCGGCGGGTGTTTCCGATCGCAGACGAACTGATGCGCCGCGGTGTTCCCTTCGTCTTTTTCAGCGGTGACGAGGACATCATCATTCCCGAGCGTCTCCGCCACGCCAGCAATCTTCGAAAATCGTCGGATAGCTATGCTATCTTCGATGCCTTGTTTCCTCCGGAAAGATCGGCCTTGGCGGGTATCCACCCGGTGAACTTGTCCGACAATGTCTTTTCACTGCTGCCGAAGCTCAGGCTCGCGGCGCGTCTGCTTCTCGGTGACGTCGGTGCTTCCGACCGGCTGGTCGAACGAACGCTGGAGCGCGCCATCGGCGAGATCGACAGGAGGCGGGCCGGCGTGTCGACCGAAGATTGGCTGAACGCCATCATGCGAAACATTGCCAAATCTGGTGGGCCGAGCCTGTTGCACTAATGCTGCGACCGTTCCGCAACCGCCGAAGCATTTAACTATGGAGTTTGGAAAGAGCGGCTGGTTTTCCAAACCCCGAAAAAGACGCGCGAACAGGAAGCTAGAGTAAAGTTCTCTGTCAGAATGTGAGGCGCTTTACAAGCTACCCGACTCCGCTGACAGAAGCAGCCTCCTCAACCTTTCTGGTTGCGGTCGACGAACTTGTTAAATCGGCTGGTTTTTCCGCCGCCGGTTTCGTCCTGGTGGAGGAAGGCTAGGTTGTTTTCGTCGAAAATCCGGAAGAACTCGTCCCATTCGATGGGTTCAAAATCCTCCTCGGGTTCGCCAAAGTCGATCCGTAAGATGCCGCCCTCGCCCTTGGTTCGCACAACTGCAGGTCGGCCACCGCGATCTTCGGCCCATTGGCGGATGTCGTCATGATTGGTGGTTGTCTTCGCTTCAGACATTGAAATCTCCTTTAATCAGGCTTTGCAGGCGTGTGACTCTCATGACCAGGTCTGGCTTGCTTACGCGATACCGCTGATCATCAGCTGCCATCCACCCCTTCCGCCCACGGGCCGGATGAGCGCCCTAACCCCAAAGAAGCTGCAATGTTCCAGCGCATGGCCCAAGGCTAGTTCGCTATGCGCTCACCTCAGGTTGCAGCCTACCCAAAACCTTCTTTGTTGAAGCAGAGGGAACAAACCTTTTGCCAAACAGTTCGGGGCGCCAAGGCCATCTGCTTAAGGAGTTGTCGTGAAACGCATACTGGTTACAGGAGGGTGCGGTTTCATCGGCCGCCACGTCGTCCAGGAACTCGTTGAACATGGTTATACTGTCTGCATTCTCGATGCGCTGCTGGAACAGGTGCACAGCGGCGAGGCGATCGGCCTGCCGGCAGGAGCCGAACTGATCAAAGGCGACGTTCGCGATCGCGACGCTGTCGCCGAGGCGCTCCAAGGCGTCGACGCCGTCATCCATCTGGCCGCCGAGGTCGGTGTCGGCCAGTCCATGTACGAGATCGCCCGCTATGTCGGCGCGAACGACCTCGGCACAGCCACTTTGCTCGAGGCTTTGATCAAACGTCCCGTCGAGCGGATCGTCGTCGCTTCATCGATGAGCGTCTACGGCGAGGGTCTCTATGCCACGCCAGGCGGTCGGCGCGTCGACAATGCACGGCGGCAGGCTAACGACATCAAGAGCGGCCAATGGAATCCGGTGTCGGCGGCGGATGAAAGTCTGTCGCCCCTGCCGACAGACGAGGAAAAGCCGGTCGACCTCGCCTCTATCTATGCGCTGACGAAATATGCCCAGGAGCGCGCCGTGCTGATCTTCGGGGATGCCTATGGCGTCGACGCGGTGGCGCTGCGCCTGTTCAACGTCTTCGGCGCAGGACAGGCGCTGTCAAACCCGTACACCGGCGTTTTGGCGAATTTCGCTTCACGCCTCGCCAACGGCCAGCGGCCGATGATTTTCGAAGATGGCGAGCAGAAGCGCGACTTCGTGCATGTGCGCGACGTCGCCCGTGCCTTCCGCCTGGCGCTGGAACAACGCCAGGCGCGCGGCCACGTTATCAACATCGGCGGTGGACGGGCCTATGCGATCAGCGAGGTCGCTCGGCTGCTCGCCGATGCTATGGGTGTGCCGGAACGCCTTCCTGAAATCCTCGGCAAGGCGCGTGCCGGCGATATCCGCAATTGCTTCGCCGACATCTCGAAGGCGCGCGAACTGCTCGGTTTCGAGCCGCAGCACCGGCTGGAGGATTCACTCGGCGAGTTCGTCGCATGGGTTCGCAACACGGTCGCCATCGACCGCGGGGCTGACATGAAACGGGAGCTCGAAGAGCGAGGACTGGTATCATGAGGCCGGAATCTTTTCCTGAAGCGCCGGTTACCATCGTCGGCGGCAGCGGCTTCATCGGCTCGAACCTCGCCGACAGTCTGATGTCGGATGGGGTGCCGGTGCTGGTCATCGACAATCTCAGCCGTCCGGGCGTCGAGCAGAATCTGGCGTGGCTGGCGCAGAAGCACGGTAATCAACTTGCCGTGGAAACCGCCGATGTCCGAGACGCGGACGTGCTGGCGCCGCTTGTGGCGCATTCCAAGGCGATATTCCATCTTGCCGCGCAGACCGCCGTGACCACGAGCCTCGTTCAGCCAAGCGAAGATTTCGACATCAATCTTCGCGGAACCTTCAACGTCCTGGAAGCCGCTCGCCGGAGTGGCAAGCGCATCCCTGTGATCTTCGCCAGCACCAACAAGGTCTATGGCGGCCTGCCCGATGTCATCGTGCGCGAAGAGGACGATCGGTGCGTGCCCTGCGATGCCGGCATCCGCGTCAACGGCATTGACGAGAGCTGCGGTCTGGATTTCTGCACGCCCTATGGCTGCTCCAAAGGCGCGGCGGATCAATACGTGCTCGATTATGCCAAGTCGTACGATCTGCCGACCGCGGTCCTGCGCATGAGCTGCATCTACGGGCCGCGCCAGTTCGGCACCGAGGACCAGGGCTGGGTCGCGCATTTTCTGCTTAGCGCGCTTTCCGGCCGGCCGATCACGATCTATGGCAACGGCAAGCAGGTGCGCGATATCCTTCATGTCTCCGACGCCGTTGCGGCCTATCGCGGGGTACTTGCCAGGATCGACGACATCAAGGGGCAGGCATTCAATCTCGGTGGCGGACCAGGCAACGCCATCAGCCTGCGCATGCTGCTCAAGGAGATCGGCGAGCTGACCGGTCGAAAGCTCTCGATCCGCTACGACCGGGAACGCGCCGGCGACCAGCCCTTCTTTGTCGCCGACACCCGCCGCATAGAAGCGACGCTTGGCTGGAAAGCGCATGTCCCCTGGCGCGACGGCGTCCGCGATCTCGCCGATTGGCTCCAGCGTCATCGCCTCGAGGCTGAACCAGCGAGGTACGTGGCATGAAAGTCGCCCTGGTCAATCCGTTCTGGACCTACGAGGACAGCATCTATTTCGGCTGCCGCCAGCCGCATCTGCCGCTGGAACTGGGCTACTCGAAAGCTTTGCTGGAGGCCGACGGCCATCAGGTGCTGATGCTGGACGGGCAAATCCAGAAGCTGGACAACGCAGCACTTGCCGATCGCGTCGCCGCCTTCGCACCGGCCATGACCGTCGTCAGCACGGCGCCGACCTATTTATTCTGGCGCTGCGCGCCGCCCGAGCTGCGCGTGCCTGCCGACTTCCTCAACCGGCTCGCCGGGCGCGGCGGCCGCACAGTGGCTGTCGGACCGCACGGCTCGGCGACGCCTGCGCCGACGCTGCGCAAGCTGGGCGTCGATGTCGTCGTGCGCGGCGAATGCGAAGAGGTCGTCGCCGAACTCGCCCGCCGTGACGATTGGGGAGCCGTGCCCCACACCGCTCATCTCTACGAGGGAAAACTTGTCGGCAATGGCGGCGTCCACGCCAGTTCGTTTGTCGATCATCCGCCCCTCAGCTGGCCATCCGACTGGATTGCCGCGCATTCGCACCATCACCACCGGTTCGACGACGATCAGGTGGGTTTCGGAGCGGAGGTCGAGGCGTCTCGCGGCTGCCCCTACAATTGCAGCTTCTGCGCCAAGATCGATTTCCGCGACGCCTACCGCCGCAGGAACCATGATGCGATCATCGCGGAAATTGATCGGCTGATCGGGCAAGGCGTCGGCTACATCTATTTTATCGACGAGATCTTCCTGCCGCAGAAGGCGCTGCTGGAGGCATTGGTCGATCGAGACGTCAAGTTCGGCGTGCAGACCCGCATCGATCTTTGGAAGCCGGAGCTCCTCGAATTGCTGGGTGCGGCCGGCTGCGTTTCGATTGAAGCCGGCCTCGAAAGCCTAACCGTGGAAGGACGGGCCATGCTGGCCAAGCGTTGCCGGCTGGGCACGGAGGAACTGGCCGCTTTGCTGGTCAAGGCACGACGTCACGTTCCGTTCGTCCAGGCCAATCTTATCGGCGTGGTCGAGGACGATCCCGCTCTGGTCGATCATTGGCGCAAGCACCTCATTGACCGCGGCGTGTGGGCCAATGAACCGGTGCCGCTCTATCCCTACCCCAGTTCGCCCAGCTATCGCGAGCTTTGGGGCGAGCCCGACGATCTCGCCTGGGAGCGCGCCCACGAGCATTATCTGACCTCGTTCCGGACATTCAGCGATATCCAGGAGAAGCGTCCCCGTGCGCTGGCCGAGTTGGAGGCGATATGTTGCAGTCACTGATCCGGCGCTCGCGGCGAATCCTGATGACCGTCGATGCCGTCGGCGGCGTCTGGCGCTACGCGCTTGATCTGGCGCGGGAGTTGGCTCAGGGCGGCGACTGCATCGTGCTCGCCGGGTTAGGCCCGGAACCGTCCGAGGAACAGGCGAAGGAGGCACAGGCTTTTGCGGCCTTGGCGTGGCTCAAGACACCGCCGGACTGGATGACCCGCAATGAGGGCGATCTGGAAATGTTGCCGCAGGAACTGCGCGCACTTGTTCGCGACTACGCGATCGACCTCGTCCATCTCAATGCGCCGACTCAGGCCGTGGGACTTGATGTGCCGTGCCCGGTCGTGGCGGTTTCGCATTCATGCGTTGTGACGTGGCTCCACGCCGTCAGGGGACAGGCTGTGGACGGCGAATGGGGCTGGCAGAAGGACCGCAACCGACGCGGTTTCGATTGGACAAATGCGGTAGTCGCGCCAAGCCGCAGCCATGCCGACATGCTCGAGGCCTGCTACGGGCCGATCCCTCGCCTGAGCATTGTCAGCAACGGCGCACGGCCGGGTCCAAAGGCAGAGAGGCGCGAACCAGTGGCTCTCGCCGCCGCGCGCTGGTGGGATGAAGGAAAGAATGCAGTTACGCTGGACCAGGCAGCATCGATGACGAAATGGCCGGTCTTCGCTGCCGGGCCGCTCGAGGGTGCTGATGGGCAACGCGCCGATTTCAGCAATGTCCTTCCTCTGGGTTCTGTCTGCCACGATGAGGTGCGTCGCTTGATGGCGCGGGCCGGCATCTTCGTATCGCCGTCGCTCTATGAACCCTTTGGACTTGCCGCACTGGAGGCAGCAACGTCGGCAACACCTTTGGTGCTTGCCGACATCCCGACCTATCGCGAATTGTGGAACGGCGCGGCTATGTTCTACGACGTCCATGATCCACGCGATCTCGCCAGATGTGTCGATTGTCTCTCCGGCGACGCCCAATATAGGCGTCGTCTCGGCGAAGCCGCCGCACGCCGAGCGCGCAAGTTTTCACTGGCAAGACAAGCGGCGGCCATGCGCGAGATCTACGGTCGGGCCACCCTGGCCGTAGCGGAACGCTGACAATGCGGTTTCTGTTCTATACGCATTCGGTGGTTTCCGACTGGAACCACGGCAACGCACATTTCCTGCGCGGCATCATGCGGGAGCTCGTTGCACGTGGGCACCAGGCGATCGCGCTGGAGCCCGCAGACGGCTGGAGCCGTTCGAACCTGCTGGGCGAGAAAGGACCGTTCGCGGTCGAGCGCTTCAGAAAGGACTTTCCGGAGCTGATGCCGGTGACCTACGACGCCTCCTTCGATCACGAAGGCTGGGTTGCCGACGCCGATGTGGTGATCGTCCACGAATGGACTGACCCGGACCTTGTCGGGCGCATCGGCAGGGCCAAGGCCAATGGAGGGGGCTTTACGCTTCTGTTCCATGACACTCACCACCGCGCTGTCTCGGCCACGCAAGCGATCTCGGCTCTACGGCTGGAGCACTATGACGGCGTGCTCGCCTTCGGCGAGGCATTGCGGGAAAGCTACCTTCGCGCCGGCTGGGGCAAACGTGCGTTCACCTGGCACGAGGCGGCGGATGCGCGCCTGTTCAAGCCGCACCCGGAGATCGGCCCTACATCTGACGTGATCTGGATTGGCAACTGGGGCGACGACGAGCGCAGTGCCGAAATCAAGGAATTCCTGATCGATCCGGTGGAAGAACTTGGCCTGAGCGGCACTGTTCATGGCGTGCGCTATCCACGCGAAGCGCTCGCCGATCTTGCCGCCGCCGGCCTCGATTACGAAGGCTGGATTGCCAATGCCGACGTGCCCAAGGCATTCGCGGTCCACCGCGTTACCGTCCACATCCCGCGGCGCCCCTATCGGGAGAGCCTGCCCGGAATCCCGACGATCCGCATGTTCGAGGCGCTCGCCTGTGGCATCCCGCTCATTTCGGCGCCTTGGGCCGATGTCGAGCAACTCTTCAGGCCAGGCATCGACTTCCTTTTCGCGCGCGACGGATCCGAGATGGGTCGTCATCTTCGCAACGTCCTGGACGATACTGAGCTGGCCGCTTCTCTGGTGAAATCCGGCCTCGAAACCATCGGGAGGCGGCACACTTGCCGGCACCGGGCGGACGAGTTGTTCGGCGTGCTCGCCGAATGCGACAATCGCCAAGCCATCCATACCATCGCCACAGAGGAGACAGTCGCATGAAGATTGCATTTTATGGATCGAGCCTGCTGTCGTCCTATTGGAACGGCGCGGCGACCTATTACCGCGGCTTGCTGAAGGCTCTTTCTCAGCTCGGCTACGACATCACTTTCTATGAACCGGACGTCTACGACAGGCAGAAGAACCGCGATATCGAGGCACCGGACTGGTGCAACGTCGTCGTCTACGAGGCGACCCCGCATGCGCTGATGCAGGTGGCAGCAAGCGCAGGCGAAGCCGACATCGTCGTCAAGGCGAGCGGAGTAGGCTTCGAGGACGAGGCGTTGCTGCGTGCGGTGCTCGATCACGCGCGCACCGATGCCCTGACAGTGTTCTGGGATGTCGACGCACCGGCAACTCTGGGCCAGTTGCGCGACGAGCCGGACCACCCCCTGCACCGCGCGTTGCGGGAGATCGATCTTGTCCTCACCTATGGCGGCGGCGATCCGGTCGTCTGGTCCTATCGTGCGCTGGGGGCGGCCGAGTGCGTGCCGATCTACAATGCGCTCGATCCCGAAACGCATCATCCGGTCGCGAAGGATAAGCGTTTCGCTTGCGATCTCGCCTTTCTCGGCAACCGCCTGCCGGACCGTGAAGCACGCGTCGAAGCCTTCTTCCTGGATCCGGCCAGCCGTTCGGGCGATCAGCGCTTTCTGCTCGGCGGATCGGGTTGGGGTGACAAGCAGCTTCCGGCGAATGTCGCATGGCTCGGCCACGTCGGGACGCGCGATCATAATGCGTTCAATGTCACACCCAAGGCGGTGCTCAACATCAGCCGCGACAGCATGGCCGCCAACGGCTTTTCACCTGCCACGCGTGTCTTCGAGGCTGCGGGTGCCGGCGCATGCCTCATCACGGACGCCTGGCTCGGCGTCGAATTGTTCCTGGTCCCTGGGGAAGAGATCCTGGTGGCGCGCGACGGCGACGATGTGGCCGAAATCATGCGGACCCTCACACCCCAGCGGGCAAAGGCGATCGGCGCATCTGCGCTTCGACGTGTTCTCGCGGAACATACCTATGCGTTGAGAGCAGCTGTGGCCGACGCTGTCTTCAGGCGTCATTTCGAGCGCCCCACCGTGGAGGCAGCGGAATGACCAAGCGGCTCGATATCGTCTTTCTTGGCCTGTCCTTGTCCTCTTCATGGGGAAACGGCCACGCCACGACCTTTCGCGGGTTGCTGAAGGGCCTGCACGAACTCGGCCATCGCATCACCTTCCTCGAACGCGACGTGCCATGGTATGCAAACCATCGCGATCTGCGCGACCCGGATTTCTGCACGTTGCGCTACTACGAAACTACGAACGATCTTCGTCGGACGTATGCCCGCTGCCTGCAGCGTGCCGATGTCGTGGTGGTTGGGTCCTTCGTCCCGGAGGGCCGAGCCGTCATCGACATTGTCGCGTCCCTGTGCACGGGCCAGTTCTGCTTCTACGACATCGACACGCCGGTCACGCTGGCAAAGCTCGCCGCGAATGATTGCGACTACATATGCCAACGGCAGATTCCGTATTTCGATGTCTATTTCTCATTCACCGGCGGGCCGACGCTCGCCCGTTTGGCGGCGGACTTCGGTGCACGGCGCGCCGAGCCGCTCTACTGCTCCGTCGACCCTGAGCGGCATCGCCGAACGACCGATCCGATCTGCTGGGACCTTGGCTATCTGGGTACCTACAGCTCGGACCGGCAGGCGACGCTGGATGCTCTCCTGCTCGAGCCGGCAAGACGCATGCCGGACCGTCGGTTCGTCGTGGCCGGCTCGCAATTCCCGTCCGAGACCGTCTGGCCGAGCAACGTCGATCGCATCGAGCATTTGCCGCCGGCGGATCACGCCGCTTTTTACAGCCGCCAGCGCTACACATTGAACGTCACACGCAGTTCCATGATAGCGGCTGGATGGTCTCCCAGCGTACGCCTCTTCGAGGCGGCTGCCTGTGGCACGGCGATCATCAGCGATCGCTGGACCGGTCTGGATAGCTTCTTTCCGACAGCCACGATCAATACGGCCGGCCAAGCCGAAGACGTGATCGATATCCTGTCCAGGCAATCCGACCGCGTCAGGCTGGCTATGGCCAAGCGAGCACGCGAAACGATACTGGCAGCACATACGGGCGCCGCGAGAGCCCGCGAATTCGTTTCGCTGCTGGCGCGGCCAAGATCGGCACGTCCAGCTCTCGATCTGGACATCGAAAGTGCAGCATGATCGGCAGACAGGAGAAAATAGAGATGCGGCAATCAAGAAGGACGCAACGGACCAAAACGGCGCTTGTCGCCGGCGGCGCGGGTTTCCTCGGTTCGCATCTTTGCGAAACACTGCTTCAGGCTGGGTACCGTGTGATCTGTGTCGATAATTTTCTTACCGGTCGGATGGAAAACATCATCTCGATCATGGACCGTCCTCGTTTCCGGCTGATCGAACAGGATATTTGCCGACCATTGGACCTTGCTGAGCCGGTGGACCGCATTTTCAACTTGGCGTGCGCCGCATCGCCGACGCGCTACCAAGCCGATCCGGTTCACACCACGCGAACCTGCGTGATCGGAACGCTCAATCTGCTTGAGCTCGCCGCCCGAAATAATGCACGCTTCCTTCAGGCATCGACAAGCGAAGTGTATGGCGATCCGGAACAGCACCCGCAAAGGGAAGACTATGTCGGTCACGTGAACTGCACCGGTCCTCGTGCCTGCTATGATGAAGGCAAGCGAACCGCCGAAACCTTGTGCTTCGATTACTTGAGAACCGAAATGGCCGACATCCGGGTCGCGCGCATCTTCAACACCTATGGTCCGAGGATGGATCCTGCCGACGGCCGGATTGTCTCGAACCTGGTGATGCAGGCCCTCGAGAAGAGAGCACTGACGATATTCGGCGACGGGCTGCAGACCAGGTCGTTCTGCTACGTCTCCGATCTGGTTGACGGTCTGGTCCGCCTTATGGATGTAGATCCCAATCCGCGCCAACCGGTCAATTTGGGCAACCCCGGGGAATTCACCGTTCTTCAACTGGCCGGATTGGTGAGAGATATGACCCACAGCAACTCGGTCTTCAAATTCCTGCCACTGCCGCAAGATGACCCTCGCCGGCGGCAACCGGACATTTCTCGGGCAAAAACTCTTCTCGATTGGTCGCCAAAGGTGCCGCTCAGGCAAGGTCTGATGCAGACGATCAGCTATTTTATGGAACTCGAAGCCAGCCGTCACGAGGATCGAATTTCCCCAATTGCGACAAATGTGAAGTCCGCTTCAGGCCGACTGCAAAACCTGCCGGCTTGAAGTCAGGGAGAGCTATGCGCCCGGGATGGTCGTGGTGAGACCGCGACCATCCCAACATGGGCTATCATTTTTTCTCATTGTGGGAACATCCATCCGAGCTCGCCGTTGGGCCACGATACCGCATGGAGGACGGAGCCCGTGCATCGAAAGCGAGCCGCCAAGGACATCGAGCAAATGGCCGCAAGGGAAACGGCTGCCTTTCTGAGACGTGCCTCGATCACCTACCTCGAATGCTGTGTGAGCCTGATGATGACGCATCTCGAGCGCGAGGAAGTGGCCACCATTCTAGAAAAAGAAGCGGATATGCTGCGAAGCCTCGACTGAGGCTTGCGGCGCTCAGGCCCAGGCAGCCTCAAACAGCGCGCAGCTTTGATCCGCCATGGAATTCGTGATTTTTCCAGGTCGCAAGGAACATTCCCGGCAGCTGACAGTTCGGCGCAGATCTTACCTTCAACAGCGATGGCGGCAGTTTCGTGGGATCAAAAAAGGTACGGATTGGAATAGCCGGCGTTGGCAATTGCGCGTCTTCCCTTGTCCAGGGCCTCTCATATTATCGGGACGCCAGAGGCAATGAGCCGATACCGGGCCTGATGCATACCGATCTCGGCGGTTATCATGTCGATGACATCCAGGTCGTCTGTGCTTTCGACGTCGCCAAGGGCAAAGTTGGGCGTGATGTGGCGGAAGCCATATACAATGCACCCAACAACACCTTCCGCTTTGCCGATGTCGCAGCAACCGGCGTTCGCGTCGAGCGCGGACCAACGCTCGACGGTATCGGCAAATATCTACGCGATGAAATCGAGGAGGCAGAAGAGCCGGTCGCGAATGTCAGCGCGCTGCTGCGAGAAAGCGGCGCTGACGTATTGGTCTCATATCTGCCGGTCGGCTCGGAACAGGCTACGCGTTTTTATGCCGAATGCGCGCTTGAGGCCGGCTGCGCCTTCGTCAACTGCATACCGGTTTTTATCGCGTCGCGGCCGGAATGGCGCCGGCGCTTCGAACAGCGCGGTCTGCCGCTGGTCGGCGACGATATCAAAAGCCAGGTCGGCGCAACGATCGTGCACCGGCTGCTCGCCAATCTGTTCCGCGAGCGCGGCGTCCGCATCGACCGCACCTATCAGCTGAATTTCGGCGGCAACACCGATTTCCTCAACATGCTGGAACGCGAGCGGCTGGAATCAAAGAAAATTTCTAAAACACAATCCGTAACCAGCCAGTTCGACGTTCCCCTGGAGGCCGGTAACATCCACGTCGGCCCCAGCGACCATGTGCCTTGGCTTGCCGATCGAAAATGGGCCTACATCCGCGTCGAAGGCACGACGTTCGGCGGCGTACCGCTGAATGCAGAGCTCAAACTGGAAGTGTGGGATTCGCCCAACTCGGCCGGGGTCGTTATCGATGCTGTCCGCTGCGCCAAGCTGGCGCTCGACCGCGGCATCGCGGGGGCGCTGACTGGCCCTTGCAGCTATTTCATGAAGTCGCCGCCCGAGCAATTCACCGATGCCGAGGCACGCCTGCGCACGCTGTCTTTCATCGCCGGGAAGGACGAGCCGATGCTCGATGCGGCGGAATGACGACGACATTCTTTTTGATCCGCCATGCGGCGCACGACAATGTCGGCGACTATCTTGCCGGACGCATGACCGGAGTTTGCCTTGGCGACACCGGCAGGGCACAAGCCTTGCGCCTGGCCGGCCACATGGCACCGAAGCCGCTAGCAGCCATCTGTTGCAGCCCGCGCGAACGAACGCTGGAAACCGCAAAACCGATCGCAGTCGCCTGCGGTCCCGATAAGATCACGATCTGCCAAGAGCTCGATGAGATCGACTTCGGCGCGTGGTCGGGAAAGACCTTCGAAGAGTTGAACCAGGACGCGGACTGGCGGACGTGGAACAGTAGGCGTCAGCAGGCGAGGACGCCGGGCGGCGAGACCATGCTGGACGTGCAGCAACGTGTCACCTCGCTGATGCAGCAGCTTCACAAACGCTACGAGAACCAGTCAGTGGCACTGGTCAGCCATGCCGACGTGATCAAGGCCGCCGTCTGCAAGGTGCTCGGCTTGCCGCTGGGAGACTGTTTTCGCTTCGATATCGATCCCGCTTCGATCACCACGGTCGTATCCGGTGACTGGGGCTCCAAGCTGATCCGATTGAACGAAGCCGCCTGACGAGGATTGCCGGATGCGAATGGTCATTTTCGGTCTCACCGTCACCTCTTCGTGGGGAAACGGACACGCGACGCTGTGGCGCGGCCTGATCCGGGCGCTGGGCGGGCTGGGCTGGTCCGTCACCTTCTTTGAACGCAACACCCCATACTATGCCGGCGCGCGCGACCTTGATCATCTCGATGGAGGCAATGTCGTTCTCTATCCGGACTGGGAGGACATTCGCCATGTCGCGGAACAGGCTATCGGGGAATCGGACGTCGTCATCGTCACGTCCTATTGCCCCGACGCCGTGGAAGCATCGCGCCTGGCGCAGCAGGCCTGTCGCGGGCTGAAAGCTTTCTACGATCTGGACACCCCGGTGACACTCGCCCGGATCGAACAAGGTCTTCGACCGGCGTATTACGGGCCCGAAGGCCTTCGCGATTTCGACCTCGTCCTGAGTTACACTGGGGGAACCGCAATCGACGCGCTTAAAACACTGCTTGGTGCCCGTCTTGTCTTGCCTCTCTACGGCCATGTCGATCCCGAGCGACACCGGCCGGCAGAGCCCCGGCCCGAATTTGCCGGGGATCTATCCTATCTCGGAACCTATGCCGCGGATCGCCAGGCCGGAGTCGAAAAGCTGCTGGTCCGCACGGCGGCGCGCCTGCCGGACCACCGCTTCGTCATCGGCGGCGCCC
This sequence comes from Mesorhizobium sp. WSM4813, assembly GCF_055811555.1. Classification (NCBI taxonomy): domain Bacteria; kingdom Pseudomonadati; phylum Pseudomonadota; class Alphaproteobacteria; order Hyphomicrobiales; family Phyllobacteriaceae; genus Mesorhizobium; species Mesorhizobium sp. WSM4813. The sequence goes on along the minus strand of NZ_JBVVQU010000031.1, from coordinate 12,885 downwards.
AATATCCGCCCGAATTTCCTTGGGGCGAAAATATCTTTTTTGTCAGGCACCTTCCGCCTGCGGATCATCCGGCCTTCTTCTGCTCATCGCGTCTGACGCTGAACGTGACCCGCGAGGCGATGGCCAAGAGGGGCTGGTGTCCTTCGGGCAGGCTGTTCGAGGCGGCAGCCTGCGGTGCGGCTATCGTGAGCGACACCTGGCCCGGGCTGAGCAGTTTTTTCCAACCCGGCAGCGAAATCATCCTTGCGGACACCACCGACGACGTGGTCGCGGCAGTCTGCTTGTCCGACAGCGAAGTTGACGCAATCCGGCGCCGTGCGCGCGAGCGGGTGTTGGACGAACACACCTCTGCGCAGCGCGCCAGGGAACTGGACCGCCTCCTGTCCGATGCATTGCAAGGCTCGACGGCGAGCGAGCCGTTGAAGGAAGCAATCTGATGTTGGGCATCGTGCCCGCGGCCGGCCGCGGCAGCCGCATTCAACCGCTCGGCTTCTCAAAGGAGCTCCTGCCGGTCGGCAGCCGCATCGACGGCCAAACCGAGCGACCCTGCGCGGTGAGCGAATATCTGGTGCGTCGCATGGTGCGCAACGGTGTCGACAAAATCTGCTTCGTCATCGGATCGGGCAAATCGGACATCCTCGAATACTACGCCGCCGGCTACGGCGACGCCGCTGCACTGTTCGTCGTACAGCCGACCCCCGTCGGTCTTTGCGATGCGATCTTCCGCGCCGCACCGCTCGTCGCACCGGACGAGACGGTTCTGATCGGTCTGCCCGACACGATCTGGTTTCCGGAAGATGGCTTCTGCCGCCTGCCGGACGACCGGCTGTCGTTTCTACTCTTCCCGGTGGATCACCCCGAACTCTTCGATGCCGTCGTTCTCGACCAGGGCGATCGAGTGAGGGAGATCCAGGTCAAGCAACAAGACGCCGCATCGAACTGGATTTGGGGCGCGTTCAAGATGCCGGGCCGCATACTTCACCAGCTTGCCGCGCTTTGGCGCGAGCGGGAACAAAGCGATGAATACGTCGGTACACTTATCAATGCCTATCTGGCGGCCGGCGGTGAGGCTTACGGCGTCAAGGCAGGCACCGCCTATGTCGACGTCGGCACTTTCAACGGCTACCGCACGGCACTTCGGCTGCTTGAGAACAACGAAACTGTGTTGAAGGACCCGAAAAACCTCATGTTCGTGCTGCGAGGGCAGTCGCAGATACCAAGCCATCCAGGTGAAGGAGGCTAGCCATGCTGCATTCGAACGCCGAAATCCGTCGCCGCATCGATGCTCTTGGCCCGTGGTTCCACAATATGGAGCTGGCAGGCGTCGAAACCGCCCCCGACCATTTCCTCGGCAACTACCCGCTGATCAAATGGCGCAAGTTCGCCGACGCCATTCCTGCCGATCTGTCCGGCAAGGCCGTGCTCGACATAGGCTGCAACGCCGGCTTCTACTCGATCGAGATGAAACGACGCGGCGCCGGCCGTGTCCTCGGCATCGATTTTGATGAAGCCTATCTGGCTCAGGCGCGCTTCGCCGCCGAAATCGCGGACTGCGACATCGAATTCCAGCAACTGTCGGTCTACGACATCGGCGCGCTGCGGGAGCAATTCGACATCGTCCTGTTCATGGGTGTGCTGTATCACCTGCGCCACCCCCTGCTCGCTCTCGATCTGATCCGGGAGCACGTCGCCGGCGACCTGATGATCTTCCAGTCCATGCAGCGCGGCAGCACCGAACTGCCTGCACTCGATGAGAATTATCCTTTCTGGACACACGATCTGTTCGACCGGCCGGAGTTTCCCAAGCTCCATTTCGTCGAGCATCGCTATGCCGACGACCCGACCAACTGGTGGATTCCCAATAGCGCCTGCACCGAAGCTATGCTGCGAAGCGCCGGCTTCGAGATCGTGCTGCACCCGGAACAAGAGGTTTATTTCTGCCGCGCCGCCGATGAGCCGGCAGGCGGCGGCGCCGTCTACCCGTCGAAAGGACAACTTCATGATTGAAGCCGCGATGATCTGGAACGAGCCGAACAACAAGTCCCACTGGGATCCCGAACTCGACCCCGACTGGAGCCGCTTCGCCAATATGGCAATACTGGCAGCCGATGCGATCGCATCGGAAAACCCCGCCGTGACCAAGATCCTGGGCGGCATTTCGCCGATCGATGCTGATTTCATGGCGCTCATGAAGGGGTACGGGGTGCTTGATCATGTCGATGCCGTCGGGGTGCATGGCTTCCCGCTCGACTGGAATCTCTGGCAGCTTCAGGAATGGCCCCAGAAGATCGGCGAGATTTCGAGCGTCACCGAGCTTCCCGTATGGGTCAGCGAAGTTGGTGTGTCGAGTTTCGGGGCCGAGGAGGTACAGCTGTGGGGTTTGCGCAGGAGCGCCGAACTGCTGCTCGGCAATGCCTCGCGTGTACAATGGTACAGCCTCTATGATCTTCCGCGCGAATGGGGGGCAACGACGCGTCATCGCGAGGCGGAAGGCTCCTCCTACTATCGCCACTTCTACATGGGCCTCCTACGCGAAGACGGTACGCCCAAATCCGCGCTCGAGGAATTCCTGCGTTACACGCCCGAAATGGGACTGGTGCAATGGTTCCACTTTGAAGATCCCCGGCTGGACGACGCCGTCGCCTGGATGAAACGGCTGGGCGTCACCAAGCTGCGCACCGGGCTTTCCTGGGCCGACAGCTTCAGGCCGAATGCGCTGGACTGGTACGACCGACAGATGGAAGCACTTGCCGATTTCGACGTGACCATCACCTTCTGCTTCACTCCAGAGCACCGCGGAGTGATGCCGCATCACACCAGTCCGCCGCTGATACCGGAGGAATTCGCCGAGTTTTGCGCGACGATGACCCGCCGCTACGCTCCCGCCATGGCTGCCTCGCCGGTCAGAGCCGTGCGGGCTTCGGCAGCATGAGTCTGTCATGCAACTCGCACCCGATAGGCCCGGAACGCTCGCCGACTTCGCGGCCCTGTTGCTAGGCTCGGCACCGCATGGCTCTGACGGTGCTGAAATCGTGATCGTTGTCGCGCATCCAGACGACGAGACCATCGGCATTGGCGGGCATCTTTCCGGATTGCGCGGATCTCGCATCGTTCACGTCACCGACGGCGCGCCGCGAGACCTTGACGACGCGCGAGCGTACGGATTCGAGACGTGGCAGGACTACGCCGAGGCCCGCCATAAGGAGTTGGAGACGGCGGTGGCGGCAGCGGGTTTGCCGTCGACGGCGCTGATCAGCCTCGGTTATCCGGACAAGCAAGCCGCCGGAAATCTTAGCTCGCTCGCACGGGAACTGACCGGCGTTTTGTCCGAGCGCGATGTCAGCTTCGTCTGTACGCATCCTTATGAAGGCGGTCACCCTGATCATGACGCGACCGCCTTTGCCGTCCATGCGGCCTGCCATTTGCTGCGCCGCCACGGACGCCATGCGCCGGCCATCATCGAAATGGCGTTCTATTGCGCCGGGCCTGATGGCGCGGTCCTCCAGGATTTCAACAGTGATTCCGGCAGTGACTGCATCGAACTGCACCTTACGGAAGCGGCTTTCGAACGGAAGCAGTGCATGCTGGCTTGCCACTGGACACAGCAACGGACGCTGGCGCCGTTTGCGGCGCGCGTCGAACGTTTCCGGGTGGCGCCCGCCTATGATTTCCTGGCGCTGCCGAACAACGGCAAGCTTTATTACGAGGCGCTTCCGCTCGGCTTCGAGCCGGCGGTTTGGCTCCACGCCGCAGCCGCTGCACATGAGGAGCTTGGGCTCGACCGGCCATGACCCTCACCGTCCTGAACGTCGCCTACCCTCTCGCGCCAGTCGGCCCGGATGCGGTTGGCGGTGCCGAGCAGGTGCTATCGATGCTCGACCAGGCACTCGTGCGCGCGGGACACGGCTCCATCGTGATCGGTTGCCAGGGCTCCAAAGCAGAGGGCGTCCTCATCGAGACACCTGCTGAACCAGGCGTGCTCGACGATGCGGCGAAAAAACGGGCACAGCGCTCCCACCGCGTGGCGATAGAATCCGCACGCGCCCGTTGGCCGATCGACGTGGTTCATCTGCACGGCATCGATTTTGATGCCTATCTGCCTGACGATGGCCCGACACTTGTAAGCCTGCACCTGCCGCTCGATTGGTATCCTGCCGACGCCTTGCGCACGGTCCGTGACGATCTATGGCTTCACGCCGTCTCGGTGGCCCAACAGAGGACCGCGCCGGCGGGTGCCAGACTGGTTGCGCCCATTCCAAACGGCGTCGATATCGACGCGCTGAGCGCCCGGCAGTCCAAGCGCAACTTCGCGCTGTTGCTCAGCCGCATTTGCCCGGAAAAGGGCATCCACCTGGCACTGGACGCGGCCAAACAGGCTGGTGTGCCGCTGGTCATCGGCGGCAAGGTCTACCCCTACGAAACGCACACGCTGTACTTTCGTGACGAAGTCCAGCCGCGCCTCGACAAGCGGTGCCGCTTCCTCGGTCCGCTCGGCTTCACCGCCAAACGGCGCTTTCTCAACGCCGCCCGTTGCCTGGTCATGCCCAGCCTTGCCGCAGAAACCAGCTCGCTTGTAGCGATGGAGGCCCTCGCCTGCGGCACGCCGGTTGTCGCCTTTGCAAACGGCGCGCTGCCGGACGTGGTCGAACACGGCAGGACGGGCTTTCTGGTGAACGACGTCGACGAGATGGCGGAGGCCATCGTCGCAGCCTCCCGCCTGGATCCCGAGATATGCCGGGCCGAGGCGCGGCGGCGCTTTTCGCTCGACCGGATGATTTCGTCTTACATGGACGCCTACCGTGCGCTGGCAGGGCTGGGTACCAGCCGCAGGCGCCTGGCGGCGGCGCAGTGAGCGGTTTTCATGTTCCGCTCAGAGATCATCGACGATCCGGCCGCTCTTGGGGCCCTGGCGCCGCGCTGGCGGGAGCTCTGGGCGCACAGCCGGACGGCGACGCCGTTCCAATGCCCCGCTTGGCTGGTGCCGTGGTGGCGCACATTCGCGCCCGGAGAGCTGACGGCGATCGCCGTCTGGCGTGGCGACGATCTGGTGGGATTGGCCCCGCTTTACCTGGAGGACGCATCTTTCGGCTTGAGACTGCTTCCGGTCGGGATTTCATTAAGCGACTATCTGGATGTCCTGTGTTTCCCCGGCATCGAGGCGGCTGTCGCCGCCGTCATCGCCGACCGGGTTCTTGCGATCAATTGGTCGCAATGGATCTTATCGGACCTACCGGCGGGTGCTGCGGGTCTCACCATTACGCACCCTGCGCTGGAGGCGGGTCAACTCGTCGACCACGCCGCTTGTCCCGTGCTCCCGATCGCTGGTGACAATGCGCTTGCGGTCTGTGTTCCAGCGCGGCGAAGACGCCAGTTGCGCCGCGCACACAAGGCCGCATGCAGGCGCGGCCGCGTCTCCATCATACCGGCGCAAGCCGATCCCAACGCATTTTTCGATCACCTGATCCGCCTTCACGGGGCGCGTTGGGCCGGGCGTGGCGACGGCGTTCTGGCCGATCCGGCTGCGGAAGAATTCCATCGGCAGGCGCTTCCCCTGCTTGCCGCACAGGGTCTTGTCCGATGCTGGCTTGTTGCTATCGATGATGCAATCGTCGGCGCCTACTACGGATTTCACCATCGCCACCGCGCCTACGCCTACCTTGGCGGTTTTGATCCGGCCTATGCCGAGGAAAGCCCCGGCGCAATCCTGATCGGTCACGCGATTGCCGAGGCGGCTCGTGAAGGGGCGCTGGAGTTCGATTTCCTGCGCGGCCAGGAGACCTACAAATATGGCTGGGGCGCCGTCGACCAATGGACAACGCGAAAGGTCTGGACGCGGAGCATGGCTCGATGAGCACGACTGGACGAAAACCATCGTCACAGTCGTCGACCGCAAGAATGGTGATCGAGGAGTGCATGGCCGACAATGCCTGCGTCGAAGCTATCATTGCCAGGCTGGCGCTTCGCTTCGAGACGGGGATCGATGCCGCAGAACTGGCCGAAGTGGCGCTGGATATGTGCGCAGCCGACCTTCGCAACCGAGACAGGCTGGAGCGGATTGCCGAGCTGCTTCATCACAGGCCTGATATCTTTGCCATGCTGCGCGAAACAGGTGCGGCCGTTCGCCATGAGCGTAATGAGGAGGAAACGGATGCCGCGGTCGTCCGGCGGCTGGCCTCCGGCTTCGATGCCGCGGCGATGATTTCCTTGGCGGCGAGCGTTCAGCTGTCTTCGTTAGGAGACGAGGAGAGACTCACCGCCGCCACCGACGAGATCGTCGTATGGTTGGGAAGGCAAGGCTTCACCGGCGCCGGCCGGGACATACTGGACATTGGTTGCGGCATCGGGCGTTTCGAAAGCGCGCTCTCCGATGCAGCGCACCGGATCGTCGGCATCGACATAGCCCTAGAGATGATTTCGGTCGCTCGCCGGCGATGTGCCGGGCTGCGCAATGTGGAGCTGCGACTGACCTCTGGTCTCGATCTTGCCGATTTCAGCAACGCAAGCTTCGATTGCGTGCTGGCTGTCGACAGTTTCCCCTATCTGGTGCTGGCTGGCCTGGCGGAGCGGCATTTCAAGGAAATTGCGCGTGTTCTGAAAACGTCAGGCATGGCAGCACTTCTGAACTACTCCTATCGCGGATCGCCGGCGTTGGATCGTGCTGATGTTCACCGCCTCGCCGAAGCCCACGGCATGCAAGTTGTGGTTGACGGCGAGAAGCCGTTCCGCCTGTGGGATGGCAATGCCTTTCTTCTTATGGCATCCGACGGAACATTACGGCCCAATTATTGTTCGGGCCTCAAAGAGAAAAGGCACCTGTGAGTGCCCACAATCCGAAGGAGGACTAGATGGCATCCGGCGGCAAGATAGACATCATCTCTGCCGCCAGGGTAAAGGCTCTGGGGCCGGCGTGATGACCGGTTGGCCAAAGCACGAGGTCGAGGAAACGCGGCTTTGTCCAACAGAGGCCAAAAGCAGCATACCGAGCGACGCCGGCTCGATGACAATCGGATCAATTCCGATCAGTATCACGCCGCAGATCGGCTCTCTTAAGACTGACTGCTGCAACCGCAGACGCCAATCATGACCAGTGGCCAGCTGAGGTCGCGGGAGTCGAGTTGTCGAGCGCACCCGGGAATATTGCCCGAAGGAACCGAGGGAAAGCATAGGCTTTCCCGACGAGACCAGCGGCTTCGAAACAATGCTGTGCAAGGGACGGCGCTGGCTGTGAGGACGACGCGGCAATCCTTGCAACTCTTATTGCTGTCACCACACTGGTGAAGGGATCAATTCATTAAGAGAACACTATGTCTCGCTCGAGCGACGATACCATCAGCCCGCAACTCCGGCTGGCAATAGACCGGAAGATTGCATCTCTGCTGACTGCTATCGAGCAGGAAAAGGTCCCCGACCGGCTGACTGATCTTGCGGTTCAATTGCAGAGCGCGCTTGTCGAGAAGCGTCGGTGCAACGCAAAGAAAGAAGACTAGGACGTAGACTCATTACCGCGTAGCCAGATGCGGACTGCGACGAGTTTGAGGGCGGCCAGATAGTTCTCAGCCAGTTTATCGTAACGGGTCGCGATGCGGCGGAACTGCTTGGCTTTGTTGAAGAAGCGCTCGATCAGGTTACGGGCTTTATATAAGAAAGGGCTGAAGCAGATCGCGTCCTTGCGGTTGGCTTTGGGCGGGATGTTGGCCCATGCCTTTCGCTCGGTGACAGCAGTGCGCAATGCGTTTGCATCGTAGCCCTTGTCGGCGAGTAGCATGGCACCCTCAGGCAAATCCTTGATCAAGTCCGCTGCGGAGGCGATGTCGCTCTTATGGCCTGCCGTGAGCGACAGCTTGATCGGCCTGCCTTGGGCGTCGACAAGAGCATGGATTTTGGTTGTCAGCCCGCCTCGGGAACGACCGAGAAAATGATCTCGATCCCCCTTTTTGCCGTCGCGCCCTGCTGATGGACGCGAACAATGGAGGTGTCGATCATCTGTACCTTGCCGTCATGGTCTTTGGTGATGGCGTCCATGAGGCGGTCCCACACGCCTGCTTTTCGCCATCGGACGAAGCGATTGTAGCAGGTGGTGCGTGGGCCGTATCTCTCTGGCAGATCGCGCCATGGCGCACCGGATCGCAGCACCCAGAAGATGCCGTTCAGGACGCGCCGATCATCGACACGCGGCACGCCTCGCGGTTTGTTGGGCAACAGCGGCTCGATCACGCGCCATTCGAAGTCGGTCAGGTCATATCGGCTCATGCGGAGTCTGAATCAGGTTTCGCCGCGATAGGAAAGCCTCAATCGGAAAACGGACCCAACGCGGACGATCAAGGCAACCGGGGCCGCCGCTGCAAGTGCAAGCCTGTCCGCTCGCACTCTGCGGCAAGGACAATCAGCCGGTCGTCATCCGTTGTACGGAACGCGGTTGGAACCAAGTTCAGTTGCGTGGAAGGCGACCAGTTGGCTGGCGGCTTTTCCTTGGGCCATGACCAAAAGGCACATTGCTCCGTCTCAACCCAGTGCTTGCGCACCGCATGGCAGCCCTCCACCGTCACATCGCTGTAACCGTATTGAGCCCCGCAGCACCCGCAGATTTCATAGCTCGCCAATTTGCCATCCTTGCCCCAAGGATAATCAGGAAAGTGATCGAAGCCGCAGACCGGCAGCGGGACATAGGATGCAGGTCGAGCGGTTCTTGAACGATTGCCATCGCATCTTCCTCCACAGGGTGCAGTTTCCTCACATGGAGCGACGACAGCTTTCCACCGATCGCATTCCGCATTTATGAGTTCACAGCCTAGCTATCGACGCCTGTCGACTGCGAGGTTCCCCTGTGCTTCGGAGAGGTGATTGCGTCTTTCCACCAATGTCTGCAACGAACTTTCGCCGAGGTATTCCAGCACGCTGGCGCGCGCTCGGTTCAGCCGGCTCTTTACCGTTCCCACCGCGCAACCGCATATTTCGGCAGTTTCTTCATAGCTGACGCCAAGAACTCCGATCAGCATCAGCACCTCGCGCTGATGTTCGGGCAGCCTCTGGACTGCGTTAGAGACTTCTTTGCTCTGAACGGACCACTCCTGCGTCGCCTCCGTAATCGGGATTGCGGAGGCGCAGTCAAGCAGGCCTGGTTTTTCCCTGTCGGCGGCCTTAATGCGCGTATAATAGGTGTTGCGCATGATGGTGAAGAGCCATGACTTCATACGCGTTCCGGGCTCGAACTTATCGATGTTGGCGAGCGCTTTGGTCAACGTCTCCTGGACCAGGTCATCAGCATCGTCAGGAACACGGCAGAAGGTGCGGGCGAAGGCTCGCAAGGCAGGTATCAGGTCAACGATGGAAACGTCATTCGCTTCCTGGTTGGCCAAGGCGTAGCCCCTCGAGGACAATGGTCCAGCTCCCAGCAAGAATAAGTTGATGCAGCAGACCTAGCTAAATGCATGAAGGTTGGGTTCGTTCCGGACGTTGAAATAAGTCGCTAGAAAATCTCGGATGGGCGAAATACGCGCAGGCCGTGCGTTTTGCGGCTGAGCTTCTTTTGCGGCAATTCCCGCCCGCGGAGCAGCCAAGGGAAATGCCCCGCCCTTTCATCGGTTTCACGTCGCAAGCCGAGCCGCTTCTGGCCAAGGCAGGTACCGGAGCCGCGGCAACCAAGTGGGCGGAAGCATCCTTTCGCTGCGGAGGCACCTTATGACCGGTCGTTGTTCTTAGCCGCTTCCTCTCGCTGCTTTTTCAGGACTTCGTCAGTCCCGACCAGCTTTTTCGCGCCGCCGGAGATCGCTGTGGACACCACGGCCGGCGGGTCGCTCGCGGGAAAGGAATCCTCAAGTCCGGCCTGCAACTGGTCTTCCAAGGTTTTCGGCTCTTCCGACCGACCGAGTGTCCTTCGAGTTTCTGCTTCCTCCAGCGGCTGTTTCATTTTCGGCGAACAACTGACCTCTCGAACACAGGCGTAAAGCTGTTCGATGGCAAATTCCTTCATTGTCTCGAAATCGGCCCTCTCGTCATGCATTGCCTCGATCTGATCGACCATAGTCTTCTCGAACCGGTCAAGGCTATCGCTTCCGCAGGCCTGGCAAAGACGCAATAATGCCTCGTGGAGCACTTTCGGACCAAAATAAGCAGACGCTTCGAGCTTGAGCCGCTGCAGATGCTCTGGAGTTACCGCCTGAAGTTTTGACATATGCAGCCCTTTCGCCTGACGAGCATATCAACGGCAATGGTCGGCAGATGTTCCATTCACCCGGCACGATGCACAGCTCTTGTTCAGCGAGCCGCCGCCTATCGCTGCAACGCAAACTGGTCGACGCGATTTCTGGCCGGTAGATCCGGCAATCTTGCGGTAACGTGCGGCCAGGATTGGTTTGAGCGCTTGGTCGAGAATGCCGCAAGCGCGAAAATGCCGGTGTCTGTCTGTGGGCTATCGGTCATTTGCAGCGGCGGGTGTCTACCTCCGTGCTCGGCCGTCTTCGAGTTCGAGCGTCGAATCGAAATAAGTCATCCAGCGCGTATCGTGGGTCACAACACAGATCGCGACATTGCGACTGTCCGCCAGATGCCTGAAGACCGTCATCACCATCTCCGCCCGCGTGCCGTCCAGCGCAGCAGTGGGTTCGTCGGCCAGAATGACGGTAGGATCGTTAGCCAGGGCCCTCGCGATCGAAACGCGCTGCTGCTCGCCGCCGGAAAGCTGGGACGGATAGTTGGAGCCGCGATGTCCCATGCCCAACGCATCGAGCAGCCTCGCGGCTCGCACCTGCGCCTGCTCTCGACCGACATCGTTGACCTGCATGGCGATGGCGACGTTCTCGGCCGCCGTGAGGAAAGGGATCAAATTCGCCTTTTGGAATACAAAGCCAAGGTGGGTCCGCCTGAAGGTCCGCAGCTCGTTGAACTTAGCACCGGGACGCGAAATTACCTTGCCGTCGAACAGAACCTCTCCCGTAGTCGGAGCTCTCCAGCAGACCGGCGATCATCAGCAGTGTCGTCTTGCCCGAGCCGCTGGGGCCGACGATGCCGCTGACGGCGCCGGGGCTCAAGGTCAGCGAACCTTCAGCCAGCGCGGTGACCGGGGAGCCGCCGCTTTCATAGACTTTGCTGGCGCTGCGGACCTCCAGCGTGGCGAGACGGCGCTGCGACATCAGGCCAGCACTTCCTGGGCACGGACCGCGAGCGCACGACGGATCGCAAACCAGCTGGCAGCAAGGCTGAGCGCCATGAGCACCAACGACAACACGCCCAGGTCGGATTCGGTGATCAGCACGGTTCTCGGGAATCTCGGATAGATCATGAACGAGATGGCGATGGCCAGAACGAGGCCGCAAAACCCGATCATCCCCGCCTGCTGCGCGATCATGCCGATGATCACCCTGTCACGGGCGCCAATCAGCTTTAAAAGCGCTATCTGCGCGACCTTATCGATCGTCATCGTATAGATGGTCAGCGCTATGACGGCGCAGCAGATGAGCAGCGTCATCGTCGTGAAAGCCAGGATCTGGACGCGGAGCTTGCCGAGGCGGCCGTCCAGCAGAAGCGTTTCCTTATCCTGAGTCAGGACCTCGACATCACCCCAGCGCTTGATCGCGTCACGCACGACCTCCTTGTCGGCGCCCGGGAGAGTTTCGACGATCACCGCGGCGACACTTCCGGTATCATCGCCCAGATCCATGCGGGTCTTGCCCTTGGCGGCGCGGTTGAGGAGGATCGCTTCGCTGGGCAGGAGCTGATTTGATGACCTGCGCGTCCGGGATGGTGACGAACAGCAGGCGGTCGCCACCATATCGACCTGCCCGGTCGACACGCCGACAATCGTATAGCTATCCCGTCCAAGCCGGATCTCGTCGCCAACAGCCAGGCCGAGCGTTTTGTCGGCTATCGCTGCTTTTAAGCCAATGTGACTGCTTTTTAAGCCGATCCGACTGCTTTTTTAAGTCGATTTGTCTATTTTTGAGAGGAGCGCCGTCCGCTCAATCTTCCGCGCTAAGCTTGATACCAGGGTCAACCGAGGTCCAACTGCTGAAAGCGTGAAGGCAAGCCGTGCTGTCGAAGTCGAAGAGACGTGCGACGGCCTGTGGACCGCGTGCACTCCAGGCGGCGGCGGCCACATGGTGCGCGCTTGGGCGGAACTCACCGGTGATAGGATATAGGCTTCGCCGTTCGCCTCCATGCCTATTTCAAGTCCCTCTCCGGAGAGGCCGACGCCTGCGGCCTTGAGCAAGGCTTCGCGACAAGTCCAAAACCGGTAGAACATCAGGCGACGAGCGTCTGATGTCAGGGATTTCAAGCCGTGTGACCTCACCGGGCGCGAACAGAGAGCGGGCGATGGACATCTCGTCGCTCAGCGGGGCGACGAGCTCAATATCCACGCCGACCTGCCCGGCGGCGGCCACGGCCACAAGGGCAAGCTCCCCAGAATGCGAAAGGTTGAAGGCGAGACGCCCGTCCGCAAGGACCGGCTTTCCTTCGGGGGTCTCGCGCAGATCAAGCTCTTCTGGCGCACTGTGCTGTCAGTTTACGTCGGCCAAGCGGCAAGGCGGCATGAGCTGCCAAGTGACGCCGTTGATCGCGCTCAAACACAAACCGACCGCCCCTGGTCAATTCAGCTGGGCTAAGCGCGGCCAGGTCCAATTGTGAAATTGGAGCATCGAGGGCGATCCGCCATATATGGACGTCGAAGCCGAGAACTGGCGTCGCCCGCGCGCCATGTTCTTGCAAGACAACACCGCTGTGCTTCATACACTTTGCTCGCCGACAGAAGAGCGCGGCATGGCGCCCGATCGATCGACGCCGATGGTAGCTGGTGATTAGCCATTAAGGAACGCTAGAGCGTTCTGTCATTTGATTGAATCGTAGGGATTCCCGAATCACGACAATTTTGATTCAACCTGCTGGCTGGGA